>NZ_BAABIG010000083.1:37220-58514 GCF_039542605.1 Streptomyces ziwulingensis | reverse complement strand
ATCTTGTGAACTCTTCCTGAGCTAACTCAAGAACAGTCGCGCGGTGGACCTGTGGGGATTTGAACCCCAGACCCCCTCGATGCGAACGAGGTGCGCTACCAGACTGCGCCACAGGCCCTTGCAACGAGTGAAACTCTAGCACCCTGACTGGCCTGCTCAAAAATCCGTTCCGGGGGCTACTCGTTGGCGGCCTTCGGGCGGTCACCGTCCTCGTACTGGTCGAACAGGGGGGTGCGGCCCCGCTCGCGGGAGCGGCGGGCGGAGGCGGCCCGGCGGCCGCCCCGGCGGGCGGGGGTCTCCGCGCGGTCCTCCTCCGGGTCGCCCGCCGCCGGGCCGTCGGGGTCGGCGTCGGACGGGTCGCCCTCGGCCGCGGCGTCCTGGTCGGGGGCGGCGGCGCTGGAGCGCGCGGAACTCCACGCGTCGGGTGCCGAGAGGTCGACGCCGGCCGTGGCCCGGGGGGCGACCGGCGCGGTGACGTACGTGGGCAGCGGCACCGGTACCGGGTCCCAGCTCTCGCCCTGTCCGGGGCGGCGCTGGCGTTCGCGCTGCTGGTCGACCCATTCGGCGTGGTCGGTCTGCTCGACCAGGGCCCGCCGGTCGGCGGCGAGCGCCGACAGACCGGGGTCGGTCTCCCTCCCCGGAGGCTCTGCGGGCTCCTCGGTGCCGGCCTCGGCGGGGGCGTCGGCGGACCCGCGCCGGCGCGGCTGGCGGCCGTGTTCCCTCAGCCGCCGCGCCGCGTCCTCGGCCCGCCTGCGGTCCATGTGAAAGGCGAACCGCCGCCGCTCCTGGCTCCGCAGATGGACGATGTACGCGCTGAGCAGCAGGGCGGGGACGCCGGGCGCCCACAGGAAGGCGAGTCCGCCGACCGCGGCGACGATCGCGCCGAGGCTGAAGGCGACGAAGAGCAGGACGGTGGTCCGGCGGCGTCTGGCCAGCACCTTGACGCGCCGGGCGCGGGCGGCGGCCTGCGCGGCGGCCTCGACGGCCCCGTCGCGCCGGGCGGCCGGCACCCGCGGGCGGGGCGGTTCGGGGCGTTCCGGTGCGGGGCGTTCCACCGGGGCCGGGTCCGGCGGCGGGGCCACCGGCCGGGGTTGGCGCCGGGTCCGGGACACGGCGAAGGCCCGGACGTCCACCGAGTCGGTGACGGCGTCCGGAGCGTCGGCCGCGGGCCGCTCCTCCTCCTCGGCGGAGCGCGCCTGCAGGTCCTTGGCGTATCGGCGCTCCATGCCCGCCCGTCCGGACAGCAGCCGGATGGCGGTACTGAAGCGTTCCGTCGGACGGGCCTCGTTCAGCTCGTCCTGCCTACGGAGCCACATCGGCACCAAGTAGGCGGCCCAGGCCCCGACGATGACTGCGTAGATGAGGCCGCTGCTGCTCACGCCTCACACGGTAGAGGGATGTGCCCGAGGCGATCCGCCAATTGAGCCGGTGTGTCGCACGATCTGGCTGATATTTCTAAATTTTTTTCTGACCGGTGACAATTTCGGCGATCAATATCGAACGTTTATTCAATTCCGGTGCTCGGGCGGGAGCCGTCCCGGCTCCGGCCGCGCTGCCAGCGCCGCAGCAGCCCCTCGGGCACCTCCTCCGCGGTCAGCGCGAAGACGAGGTGATCGCGCCAGGCGCCGTCGATGTGGAGATATCGGGGCCTGAGCCCCTCCTCGCGGAATCCGAGTTTCTCCACCACCCGGCGGCTGGGGCCGTTCTCGGGGCGAATGCAGACCTCGACGCGGTGCAGTCCGACCGTGCGGAAACAGTGGTCGGTGACGAGGGCCACGGCCGTCGGCATCACCCCGCGCCCGGCCACCGCCTCGTCCACCCAGTAGCCGATGTGCCCGGAGCACATCGATCCCCAGGTGATCCCGGCCACCGTGAGCTGTCCGACGAGCCTGCCCTGGTACTCGATGACGAAGGGCAGCATCCGGCCCGCGTGCGCCTCGGACCTGAGGTGGCGCACCATCTGGCGGTAGGTCGGCCGGTGCGTGATCGGCCCGCCGGGCGTGGGCGGCGGGATGGTGGCCTCCCACGGCCGCAGCCAGTCCCGGTTGCGGCGGTTGACCTCGCGCCAGGCCCGCTGGTCACGCAGCTTTATCGGCCTGAGGACGAGGTCGCCGTCCCGCAGCTCCACCGGCCAGGAGGGGCTGTTCAGCTCGCACCCCCGCTGCCGCCGGGTCTGGGGTGGTCCCCGCCGCGGAGCTGGTCCACGGCGTGTCTGAGCAGGGGTTCCAGTACGGCCAGTCCGTCCTTCACCCCGCCGATGGAACCGGGCAGGTTGACGATCAGGGTGCCGCCCGCCACTCCGGCGAGGCCGCGGGAGAGCGCGGCGGTGGGCACCTTGTCCCGGCCGTACGCGCGGATCGCCTCCGCGATGCCGGGCACCTCGTGGTCGATCACCGCGCGGGTGGCCTCCGGGGTGCGGTCGGTGGGCGAGAGGCCCGTACCGCCGGTGGTGACGATCACGTCGTAACCGGCGTCCGTACCGGCGCGCAGGGCGGCCTCGACCGGGTCGCCGTCGGGAACCACCCGCGGGCCGTCGACGGCGAAGCCGCAGCGGCGCAGGCCCTCGGCGACCAGGGGTCCGCCCCGGTCCTCGTAGACGCCCGCGGCGGCCCGGTTGGAGGCCGTCACCACCAGCGCGCGGCAGGACGCGGCCGGCGCGCCGAGCGTCATGACCGGCTCCAGTCGCCCGACTTGCCGCCTGTCTTCTCCTCGACCCGTACGTCCGTGATGACCGCTCCCTTGTCGACCGCCTTGACCATGTCGATCACGGTGAGCGCGGCGACGGAGACCGCGGTGAGCGCCTCCATCTCGACACCCGTGCGGTCCGTCGTCCGGACGGTGGCCACGATCTCCACGGCGTCGTCCGCGACCGACAGCTCCAGTTTCACACCCGACACCGACAGCGGGTGGCAGAGCGGGATCAGGTCGGGGGTCCGTTTGGCCCCCATGATGCCCGCGATCCGCGCGGTGGCCAGGGCGTCACCCTTGGGGACGCCCTCGCCGCGCAGCAGCTCGATCACGCGGGGCGTCACGAGGACGCGTCCGCTGGCGCGGGCGGTGCGCGCGGTCACGTCCTTCTCCGAGACGTCGACCATGCGGGCGGCGCCCGCCTCGTCGATGTGGGTCAGCCGGTCCTGCACGGCGGGTCCGGGGGTCTCCCCCCGGGAAGGCACAGTCATGGTGGTGTGGCGCTCCCGGTCCGGGCCCGGCGCGGTCGCGCCGCGCGGGCCTGTTGTGCGCGACACGGTACCCCCATGCCGGCCCGCGCACCGGGGCAGGACCTCCCGGGGCCTTCCCGCGGGCGCCCGCGGGGACCACTCAGCCCAGCAGGACGACCTCGACCTCGGTGCCGGGCTCGACCGACTCCACGTCCTCGGGTACGACGATCAGCGCGTCGGCATGGGCCAGGGCCGCGACCAGGTGCGAGCCGGCGCCGCCGACCGGGGTGACGGAGCCGTCGGTGTGGGTGGCGCGCAGGAACTGCCGGCGGCCCTTGGGCGAGGTGAGTGCCTTGCCCGCGGTGAGGGTGGCCCGGACCCGGGGGCGGTGGACGTCCGGCAGGCCCATGAGGGTGCGGATCGCGGGGCGCACGAACAGTTCGAAGGAGACGTACGACGACACCGGGTTGCCGGGCAGGGCGAGCAGCGGGGTGTGGTCGGGGCCGACGGAGCCGAAGCCCTGGGGCTTGCCGGGCTGCATGGCGAGCTTGCGGAACTCCACGCCGCTGCCGGGCTCGTCCTCGTCGGCGACGTGCGCCAGCGCCTCCTTGACGACGTCGTAGGCGCCGACACTCACCCCGCCGGTGGTGACCAGCAGGTCGGCGCGGACCAACTGGTCCTCGATGGTGGCCCGCAGGGTCTCGGCGTCGTCGGTGACGGCGCCCACCCGGTAGGCGATGGCGCCGGCGTCGTGGGCGGCGGCGGTCAGCGCGAAGCTGTTGGAGTCGTAGATCTGGCCGTGGGCCAGTGGCTCGTCGGGCTGGACGAGTTCGCTGCCGGTGGAGAGGACGACCACGCGGGGGCGGGGGCGGACCCGGACCCGGCCGCGTCCGATCGCGGCCAGCAGGCCGATCTGCGGCGGGCCGAGGACGGTGCCCGCCGCCAGCGCGCGGTCACCGGCCCGGACGTCGCTGCCCTGGGCGCGCACATGGGCGCGCGCCTCGGCCGGGCGGTGGACGCGGACCTGGCCGCCGGCCCCCTCGGGGGCCTTGCTGCGGGCGCGCATCCCGGTCACCGGGCCCCCGCCGAGGCCGCCGTCGGTCCACTCCACGGGCACCACCGCCTCGGCGCCGGACGGCAGCGGGGCGCCGGTCATGATGCGGGCCGCCTGGCCGGGGCCCACGTGCGGCGACTCGGCCAGGCCCGCGGCGATGTCCCCGACGACCTCCAGGACGGCCGGGAACTCCTCGCTCGCGCCCGCGACATCCGTGACCCGTACCGCGTACCCGTCCATGGAGCTGTTGTCGAACGGTGGCAGGGAGACCGGCACCGTGACGTCCTCGACCAGCAGGCAGCCCTGGGCGTCGAGGAGGTTCAGCTCGATGGGTTCCAGGGGGCGGACCGCGGCGAGGATGTCCGCCAGGTGGTCCTCCACCGACCACAGGGCGTCCGGGCCGGTGCGGTGGCCCGGACGGCCGGCGCGGTGGTCCGGTCCCTGGTGGTCGTGGCCGGCGGCACGGGGCGCGGGGCTGCTCAACGTCCTACATCTCCTCGGCTACGTAACTGCGGAGCCAGGCCCGGAAGTCCGGGCCCAGGTCCTCACGTTCGCACGCGAGTCTGACAATGGCGCGCAGATAGTCGCCGCGGTCGCCGGTGTCATAGCGGCGGCCCTTGAAGACGACGCCGTGCACCGGGCCGCCGACCTTCTCGTCGGCCGCGAGCTGCTGGAGGGCGTCGGTGAGCTGGATCTCGCCGCCGCGGCCCGGCTCGGTCCGGCGCAGTATGTCGAAGACGTGCGGGTCGAGGACGTAGCGGCCGATGACGGCGTAGTGCGAGGGGGCGTCGGCCGGGTCCGGCTTCTCGACCAGGTCGGCGACCTTGACGACGTCGGCGTCCCTGGTGGTTTCGACGGCGGCGCATCCATAGAGGTGGATCTGCTCGGGGGCGACCTCCATGAGGGCGATGACGCTGCCGCCGTACTCCCCCTGGACCTCGATCATCCGCTGGAGCAGCGGGTCGCGCGGGTCGATCAGGTCGTCGCCGAGGAGGACCGCGAAGGGCTCGTCGCCGACGTGCGGGGCGGCGGCGAGGACGGCGTGGCCGAGGCCCTTGGGGTCGCCCTGGCGGACGTAGTGGATCATCGCCAGGTCGCTGGACTCCTGCACCTTGGCCAGCCGGCCGGCGTCGCCCTTCTTCTGCAGGGCGGACTCCAGCTCGTAGTTGCGGTCGAAGTGGTCCTCCAGGGGGCGTTTGTTACGGCCCGTCACCATGAGGACGTCGTCGAGACCCGCGGCCACGGCCTCCTCGACCACGTACTGGATCGCCGGCTTGTCGACGACCGGCAGCATCTCCTTGGGAGTGGCCTTGGTCGCCGGGAGGAACCGGGTGCCCAGACCTGCTGCGGGGATGACAGCCTTGCTGATCCTGGGGTGCGACTGAGTCATGCCCGCCACCATATCCGGTGCGTTGGCACGGAATCTGCGGCTCCGGTGCATTGGCGCTCATATGAGCAAATGGAACGGTACGGGAGCCACGGTGAGTCATGACGGACGCGGGGACGAGCCTGACAAGCGGACGTTGCGCCGCGAAATCCTCGCGGTGAGGGCCAGGTTGACGGCCGGTGACGTGCGGATGTCGGAGGCGGCGCTGGCCGGGCGGGCGCTCGCGCTGCCCGAGCTGGCGGGGGTGGGCACGGTGGCGGCGTACGTCTCCGTGGGCGCCGAGCCGGGCACCCGCGCGCTGCTCGACGCGCTGCGCGCGCGGGGCGTACGCGTCCTGCTGCCGGCGCTGCTGCCCGATCACGACCTGGACTGGGGCCGGTACACGGGCGAGGACTCCCTCACGCGCGTGCGGCACGGCGGGCGGATGGAGCTGCTGGAGCCCGCCGGGGAGCGGCTGGGGCCCGAGGCGGTCACGGCGGCCGAGGCCGTGCTGCTGCCGGGTCTGGCGGTGGACCCGCGCGGTATGCGGCTGGGGCGCGGCGGCGGCTCCTACGACCGGGTGCTGGCGCGGCTGGAGCGGGCGGACGCGCGTCCGGCGCTGGTGGTGCTGCTGTACGACCCGGAGATCCTCCCGCGGGTGCCCGCCGAGCCGCACGACCGGCCGGTGGACGCGGTGGTGACCCCGTCGGGCACCCGCCGCTTCCGCCGGGCCCCGGAGACTGAGCCAGGCGGCTGAGCCCGGAGACCGGGCCCAGGAGACCGGGCCCAGGAGACCGGGCCCAGGAACGGGAGACGGCCCCCACGCGTGTGCGTGGGGGCCGTTTCCCGCCGGAGTGTCCGGGGTGTCAGGAGCCGCTGCGGCTACGGCTGCCTCTGTCGCTACGGCTACCGCTACGGCTACGGCTACGGCTTGAGAAGCAGCGTGTCGCTGGTGCTGCCCTCGACCGCCTTGTCGGTGAACGACCAGTCCAGCAGCTCGCCGGCGGCCCACTTGTCGGTCTGGTCGGTGTAGTGGGCGCTGTAGGCGTGTCCGGAGGCACCGGTGAGGTTGATCCACTTGGACTTGTCGAGGTCCCCGAGGTTGACCACCATGCGCATCGACGGCACCCAGATCACCCCGTAGCCGCCGGCCGCGTTCCAGCCGGTGGCGTTGACCGCCGCCTCGCCGCCGCTGAGCTTCCACGGGCCGCGGTTGAGGGCGTACTTCAGGAAGCCCGGCCCCTCGGTGCCCAGGGTCTGGTTCTTCAGGAACAGGCGGTGCAGCCGGCCCCAGCTCCAGGTGTCGATGTCCTTGCCGAGCTTGGCGGTCAGCTCCCAGCGGGCGTCGCCCATGGCGCGCTTGAACAGGTCGTCGCGGTTGTCGGCGCCGTCCCGGGTGCCGTTCTCCGGCGTCGTCCACCAGTCGCTCTTGGGGTCGTCCATCAGCGAGCGGACCACCTCGAACCAGCGGTCGCCGCCGTCCGGCTGGGCCTGGTCGGCGTCGCGCTGGCCGCACTCGCGGACCTTCTGCGTCTCGTCGGCGGGCCCGGTGGTGTTGACCGGGTCGACCCACAGGCACTGGCCCTTGACCCGCAGCTCCTTGGGCAGCTTGTTGCCGAAGGCGAGCTTCACGATGTTGCGCCAGACCGCGTTGAAGTACGCGGCGGCGGCCGAGTCGGCGTCCTGCGTGTAGTCCCAGCCCTCCAGGAGCTTCTGGGCCTGCCGGACCTCCTTGTCGTCGACGTCGATCTTCAGCAGCGCGGGCACCAGCAGCTTGGCGATCTCGCTGCTGTTGTCGAGCTGCATCTGGCGCATGTCGTCGGTGGAGATCTTGCCGCCGTCCTTGATCTTCTGCTCGATCAGGGCGGTGATGCGCTGGCTGCGGGCGCCGTAGCCCCAGTCCGTGGTGAGGGTGTACGGGTAGGTGTCCTCGTCGACCACGGCCTGGTTGGCGGTGACGATGTAGCCGCGGTCGGGGTCGTACTCGTAGGGCAGTTCGTCGTCCTCGATGTACTTGCCGGTCCAGCGGTAGGCGGGGTCCCAGCCCGGCGCCGGGAGGGAGCCGTCGTGGCCCTCGGCACGGAGCGGGATCCGGCCGGGCAGGGTGTAGCCGATGTGGCCCTCGGTGTCGGCGTAGACCAGGTTCTGCGAGGGCACGTCGAACAGCGCCGCCGCCTCGCGGAACCCGCTCCAGTCCGTCGCCCGGTCGATGGCGAAGACGGCGTCCATGGTGGTGCCCGCCTCCAGGGCGGTCCAGCGCAGGGAGACGCCGTAGCCGTCGCCGCGGTCCGGCGCCTCGGCCTCGACGCCGGCCTTCTTGCCGACCTTCACCAGCTCGTCGTCGCGGTCGGAGAGGAGCGGCCCGTTGTCGGTCTCGCGGACGACGATCTTCTTGGACCTGCCGCCGGCGACCTTGATGGTCTCCTCGCGCGTCTCGAACGGCACGACCTTGCCGCCCTCCTGGTAGCCGTCGCCGGTGACCTTCTCCAGGTAGAGGTCGCTGACGTCGACACCGGAGTTGGTCAGGCCCCAGCCGATCGACTGGTTGTGGCCGATGACGACGCCGGGCATGCCCGCGAAGGTGTAGCCGGTGACGTCGTACTGGCACTTGGCGGAGACGCTGCGGCAGTGCAGGCCCATCTGGTACCAGACGGAGGGCAGCGACGGGGAGAGGTGCGGGTCGTTGGCGAGCAGCGGCTTACCGGTGATGGTGTGCTCGCCGGAGACGACCCAGGAGTTGGAGCCGATGCCGTTGCCGTTCACGCCGACGGCGGTGGGCAGGTCGTCGAGGACGTCCTGGAGGCCGGAGAGCTGGCTCTGGAGGGCGGTACCGCCGTCACCGGTGCCTGTCCCGGTCCCGGTGCCCGTTCCGGTCCCGGTGCCCGTTCCGGTCCCGGTGCCTGTCCCGGTCCCGGTGCCCGTCCCGGTCCCGGTGCCTGTTCCCGTATCCGTACCCGTGCCGGAGGTGCCGTCCGTCGAACCGCTGTCGCCGCCGCCCTCGAAGGTGCCGGTCAGCTCGTTGTACTGACCGCTCTGGACGATCGCCTTGTTCCGGTCGTACGGGTAGTCCGGGTACAGGTCGGCGATCTGCTTGGGGCCGAGGCGGCTGGTCATCAGGGCGCGGTCGATCTCGTCCTGCATGTTGCCGCGCAGGTCCCAGGCCATCGCCTTCAGCCAGGCGACCGAGTCGACCGGGGTCCACTTCTGCGGCTTGTAGTCGTTGGTGAAGCCGAGCGCCGCGTACTCCAGGGAGAGGTCCGCGCCGTCCTTGCCCGCGAGATAGGCGTTCACGCCCTGGGCGTACGCCTGGAGGTACTTCTTCGTGGAGTCCGACAGCGTCTTGTCGTACTCCTCCTTCGCCACCCGGTCCCAGCCCAGGGTGCGCAGGAACGCGTCGTTGTCGACCTGCCCCTTGCCGAACATCTCCGACAGGCGCCCGGAGGTCATGTGCCGGCGCACGTCCATCTCGTAGAACCGGTCCTGCGCCTGGACGTAGCCCTGCGCCATGAACAGGTCCGCGTCGGAGGAGGCGTAGATCTGCGGAATGCCGTAGCCGTCGCGTTTGACGTCGACCGGGCCGGACAGACCGTCGAGGGTGATCGAGCCCTTGGTCTGCGGGAAGGACGCGCGCACGGTGCTGACCGTCCAGTAGCCCCCGTAGGCCAGGCCACCGATGATGGCCAGCACCAGTACAAGGACGACCAATCGGGCTTTGCGCCCCTTCTTCCTGCCGGACTTGGCGGGCTGCTGACCCGAAGAGGCGGTGTTGGTGGGGGGCATCGCTGTCCTTGCTGTCCTAACACGAGCGGCAGGGGCGGGCTGTGCTTTCTACTGAACGCTGGAGCAACCATAGGCGCAGGGGTCACGCCCCCTTGACGCGGAGTCGGGAACCGGCGTGCGCGGGCGTTCGATCTTGCCAAGGCCAGCGTCAAGAAATCGTCAAGAGTTAGGTAAGGTAACGAAGTAGTTGGCCGCGGGAACCCGCGGCTTCGGGTGCCACGCAAGGTGCGCCGCCGGATGCCAGGGAAGGGAACGGCCACTGACTGTCCACCACCTCAACCAGCTCCTGCTCGTCTGCTCGCTCGTCCTGCTCGTCGCCGTCGCGGCGGTGCGCGTCTCCTCGCGCAGCGGGCTCCCCAGCCTGCTCGTCTACCTGGCGATCGGTATCGCCATGGGCCAGGACGGCATCGGCGACATCAAGTTCGACAACGCCGAACTGACCCAGGTCATCGGGTACGCGGCCCTCGTCGTGATCCTGGCCGAGGGCGGACTCGGCACGAAGTGGAAAGAGGTCAGACCGGCCTTGCCGGCCGCCTCCGCCCTGGCGCTGGCCGGGGTCGCCGTCAGCGTCGGCGTGACGGCGGCGTGCGCCCACTTCCTGGTCGGACTGGAGTGGCGGCAGGCGCTGATCGTGGGCGCGGTGGTGTCCTCCACGGACGCGGCGGCCGTCTTCTCGGTACTGCGCCGCATCCCGCTGCCGTCCCGGATAACGGGCACGCTGGAGGCCGAGTCGGGCTTCAACGACGCCCCGGTGGTCATCCTCGTGGTCGCCTTCTCCACCGCCGGACCCATCGAGCACTGGTACGTGCTGCTCGGCGAGATCGCCCTGGAACTGGCCATCGGCGCGGCCCTCGGCATCGCGGTGGGCTTCCTGGGCTCGTGGGGGCTGCGGCATGTGGCGCTGCCCGCCTCCGGTCTCTATCCGATCGCGGTGATGGCCATCGCCGTGACCGCCTACGCGGCCGGTGCCATGGCGCACGGCAGCGGCTTCCTCGCGGTCTACCTCGCCTCGGTGATGATGGGCAACGCCAAGCTGCCGCACTGGCCGGCCACCCGCGGCTTCGCCGACGGGCTCGGCTGGCTCGCCCAGATCGGCATGTTCGTGCTGCTCGGCCTGCTGGTGACCCCGCACGAGCTGGGCGACGACATCCTGCCCGCCCTGGTCATCGGGCTGGTGCTGACCATGGTGGCCAGACCGCTGAGCGTCGTGCTGTGCCTGGTGCCGTTCCGGGTGCCGTGGCAGGAGCAGGCCCTGATGTCCTGGGCCGGACTGCGCGGCGCCGTCCCCATCGTCCTCGCGACCATCCCCATGGTGCAGGGCGTCGACGGCAGCCGCCGGATCTTCAACGTCGTCTTCGTCCTGGTCGTGGTCTACACGCTGGTGCAGGGCCCGACCCTGCCGTGGCTGGCCCGCAAGCTGCGGCTGGGCGACGGCCCCGAGGCCGCCGACCTCGGCGTCGAGTCCGCGCCCCTGGAGCGGCTGCGCGGCCACCTGCTCTCCGTCGCCATCCCCGCGGGCTCGCGGATGCACGGCGTCGAGGTGGCCGAACTGCGGATGCCGCCGGGGGCCGCCGTCACCCTCGTCGTGCGCGAGGGCAAGTCCTTCGTCCCGCTCCCCTCGACGGTCCTGCGGCGCGGGGACGAACTCCTCGTGGTCGCCACCGACCCCGTCCGGGACGCGGCCGAGGCACGGCTGCACGCGGTCGGCCACGGCGGAAAGCTCGCGGGCTGGCTGGGTACGGGGGGCGTGAAGGGCCACCGGATCGGCCGCGGGAACGGCGGCAAGGCCGGCGGCACGGACGGTGCGGGCGGTGCGGGCGGTGCAGGCGGTGCGGGCGGTGCAGGTGGTGCGGGCGGCTGGGGAAGCGCGGGCGGCAGCCCCAAGTGAGGCGCGGCGGTTCCGAGTGACGCGCGGCGGTCGCAAGTGAGGCGCGGCAATCCCGGGCGAGGCGCTGCCAATCCCAGGCGAGGCCGGGCGGAGTGCTCACGTTCAGGGGGTATCCACCCCTTCACACCTGTACGATAAAGGTGTCACCTGATCGAACCAACTCTGCCTGACGCAGAGCTGGCGCGACCGTATGGCGGCCGGGACGCACCTCCCCGAGGGCTTTCGGTATCCACCGCAGTCCGCGCAAGAGGACAGCTCTCGGCGCCGCCCGTCCCCCGACGGGCCACGCCACCAGGCGGCAGAAAGGCGAGGACCGTGGCGACCACGGTCACCCCGTCGAAGAAGGCCCGCCCGGGATACGGGCAGTTGCTGCGCACCCGCGGCGCCTGGACCTTCCTGCTCCCCGGCTTCGCGGCACGTCAGCCGTTCGCGATGCTGACGATCTCCCTCGTGCTCCTCGTGCAGCACACCACCGGCTCCTACGGCACGGCGGGCGCCGTCGCGGCCGCCACCGGCGTCTCCATGGCGCTGTTCGCCCCCTACAGCGGCCGGCTCGCCGACCGCTACGGGCAGCGGGCCGTCCTGGTGCCCGGCGTCCTCGTCCACGTGGCGTCGGGCCTGGCCCTGACGGC
Source organism: Streptomyces ziwulingensis (assembly GCF_039542605.1). Lineage (NCBI taxonomy): Bacteria > Bacillati > Actinomycetota > Actinomycetes > Kitasatosporales > Streptomycetaceae > Streptomyces > Streptomyces ziwulingensis. The sequence goes on along the minus strand of NZ_BAABIG010000083.1, from coordinate 46,636 downwards.
GCTGGCGCTCGCCGGCGCGCCCCTGTGGACGCTCTTCGCGGCGGCGGTGCCCACCGGGGCGTCGGTGCCGCAGATCGGCCCCATGGTGCGCGCCCGCTGGGGCGTGAAGCTCAAGGACTCGCCCCTGCTGCCCACCGCTGCGGCCTTCGAGTCCGTCACCGACGAACTGACCTTCGTCCTCGGCCCCCTGCTGGCCACCGCCCTGTGCACGGCGATCGACCCGGCCGCCGGCCTCGTCACGGAGGCCGCGCTCAGCCTCCTCGGCGGGCTGCTCTTCGCCGCGCGCAAGAGCACCCAGCCGACGGTCGGCGGGGCCGACGGATACGCACGCGTGGAGCACGTTCCGGCGCTGCGCGTCCCCGGGGTGCGCGTACTGATCGTGGCTTTCCTCGGCATCGGTTCCGTCTTCGGCGGCATGCAGGTCGCGCTGGCCGCGTTCTCCGAGTCGATCGGCGAACCGGGCCTGAACGGCGTCCTGTACGGCACCTTCGCCGCGGGCAACATGCTCTCCGGCGTGGTCTGCGGCGCCGTCGCCTGGAAGGCGGCCCCGCACCGGCGCCTCCTGGTCGGCTACACCGCCCTGGCGCTCACCGCCTCCGGCCTGTGGGCCGCGCAGTCGGTGCCGCTGCTCGCCGGGCTCGGCCTGCTGGTCGGCGTCTGCATCGCGCCCGCCCTGATCACCGGGTACACCCTGGTGGAGGGGCTGGTCCCGGCCGGGGCCCGCACCGAGGCGTTCACCTGGCTGACCGGCGCGGTGGCCCTAGGCCAGGCGGTGGCCGTGACGGCCGCCGGACAACTGGAGGACCGCCTGTGGGACGGCGCCGGGTTCCTGGTGCCGATGGGCGGCACGGTGCTCGCCCTGGTGACCCTCCTCGCCCTGCGTTCCCGGCTCTCGGCCCGGCCCGGCGGGCGGACCGTCGCGCGTGGCGTCGGTCACCGCGAGCCCGCCGCAGTGGACTGATCCCGGGGAATACGTCACTATGGACCGTCGTTAGCACTCATCGAGTGAGAGTGCCAGGAGGAAGACAAGTGCCGACGTACCAGTATCAGTGCACCGAGTGCGGCGAGGGCCTCGAGGCGGTGCAGAAGTTCACCGATGACGCTCTGACCGAGTGCCCCAACTGCGGTGGCCGCCTGAAGAAGGTGTTCTCGGCGGTCGGCATCGTCTTCAAGGGATCGGGCTTCTACCGCAACGACAGCCGCGGCTCCTCGACGAGCAGCTCGCCGGCGACGTCGTCGTCGAAGCCGGCGTCCTCGGACTCCAAGTCGTCCTCGGACTCCGCTTCCTCCTCGGGCGCGAAGTCGTCGTCCTCGGACTCGAAGCCGTCGAGCACGAGCACCTCGGCGGGCAGCAGCTCCGCCGCCTGAGGCCCCACCCCTTCTCGTTCCCGAGACCCCGCCGTCCCTCGACGGCGGGGTCTCGGGCGTTCCTGGGACAGCCCTTAGGGTGCGGGCATGGTGAACAAGGTGAATGCCGACATCGGTGTGATCGGCGGCTCCGGTTTCTACTCGTTCCTCGACGACGTGACCGAGGTGCGGGTGGACACCCCGTACGGGCCGCCCAGCGACTCCCTCTTCGTCGGCGAGGTGGCCGGCCGGCGGGTCGCCTTCCTGCCCCGGCACGGACGCGACCACCACCTGCCGCCACACCGGATCAACTACCGGGCCAACCTCTGGGCGCTCAGGTCGGTCGGTGTGCGCCAGGTCCTCGGCCCGTGCGCGGTCGGCGGGCTGCGTCCCGAGTACGGTCCCGGCACGCTGCTCGTGCCCGACCAGTTCGTCGACCGGACGGCGGCGCGGGCCGCCACGTACTTCGACGGGACGCCGCTGCCCGACGGGACCGTGCCGAAGGTGGTCCATGTGTCGCTGGCCGACCCCTACTGCCCCACCGGACGGGCCGCCGCTCTGCGGGCGGCGCGCGGCCGGGACTGGGAGCCGGTGGACGGCGGCACCCTCGTCGTGGTGGAGGGGCCGCGCTTCGGGACCCGGGCGGAATCGCTGTGGCACCGGGCGCAGGGCTGGTCGGTGGTGGGCATGACCGGCCACCCGGAGGCGGCGCTCGCCCGGGAGCTGGAGCTGTGCTACACCTCGCTCACCCTCGTCACCGACCTCGACGCGGGCGCCGAGACCGGCGAGGGCGTCTCCCACGACGAGGTGCTGCGGGTCTTCGCCGCCAACGTGGACCGGCTGCGGGGCGTGCTCTTCGACGCGGTGGCGGCGCTGCCCGCCGACGCCGAGCGCGACTGCCTGTGCACGCGGGGGCTGGGCGGGATGGACCCGGGGATCGTGCTGCCTCAGCCTCTCGGGTGAGGGGGTTTTCCACAACCGGCCGGTAGTGCACGGGCTCCGGCGGCCTGCGGCGCGAAGGCCCATTGTGGTGAGCGCAAGCCGGTCCCTCGTCACAGGTGGTGGTCGCCGTGTCCCTCGCCCCCTACTCCACCCAGTCCTCACCCTCGCCCTCTCCTTCTCCCTCCCCGCCCTCTCCTTCTCCCTCCCCGCCCTCGCCCTTCCCCTCCCCGCCCTCGCCGTGTCCCTCCCCGCCCGGTCAGGGCCCGCCCGGCACGGACGCGCCGCCGACGTGCGAGGTGCCGCAGTTCGCGCCGGTGCGGGTGCGCGGCGGGCACCGGCAGTCGCACCGCCTCGTCCGGCACCGGCGGCGTGCCGTGGCCGCGGGTCTCGCCGTGACCGCCGCGGCGCTGGTGGCGGCGGGCCCGTACCCGGGAACCGACGCGCGGGACGGCGGGCGGGACGGCGACCGGGCGCGCGGGCGTCCGTTGGCGGCTCAGGTGCCGAAGCGGCTCGCGCCGGAACGGGTCGCCGCGCCCGTGCGGATCGCCGACGCGGAGACGGTCCGGCTGCTCCGGCCCGGTGACCGCGTCGACGTGATCGCGACCGGGGGCGGTGGCACCGGCGGGCACGCGAGCGGCGACGGGGGCGCCTCGGTGGTCGCCCGGGGCGCGCGGGTGACCGAGATCCCGGAGGTGCCGGACGCGTCCGCCGGGCAGGGCGGGGCGCTGGTGGTGCTCTCCGTGCCGCGCCCGGTGGCGGCCCGCCTGGTCGGGGCGGCGGCCCTGTCACGGCTGGCGGTGACCCTGTGCTGAGGCTCGCGGGCCCGGGATCACCGGGCCGGTCGTACCCCTCGTCGGGGGGACCCGGCTGGACCGGGCGGCCCCGCGCTGACGTAGGTTGCGGAGCGTTTTGTTCCACCTGTTCATGCGAGGAGTACCCCCGAGGTGAGCGAGAAGAAGCCGGGCGTCTGGGTGGGTTTCAAGACCTTCCTGATGCGTGGGAACGTGATCGACCTGGCCGTCGCGGTGGTCATCGGCGCGGCCTTCACCAACATCGTGAACTCTGTGGTGAAGGGCGTGATCAACCCGCTGGTCGGGGCGTTCGGCACCAAGAGCCTGGACCACTACAGCTCGTGCCTGAAGGCTCCCTGCCGGGTGGCGGCGGACGGCACGGTCACGAGCGGTGTCCCGATCATGTGGGGTTCCGTCCTCGGTGCCACGCTCACCTTCGTGATCACCGCGGCCGTCGTCTACTTCCTCATGGTCCTGCCCATGTCCAAGTACCTGGCCCGGCAGGAGGCCCGCCGCAAGGCCAAGGAGACCACCCAGGAGATCATCGAGGTGACCGAGCTGGAGGTGCTCAAGGAGATCCGGGACGCGCTGATCGCCCAGCGCGGCTCGGCGCCCGACCGGACATAGCGGGAGCCGGCGGCCCAGTGCTCACAGGTGGTGCGGCGGCTTCTCGTCCAGGAAGCGCTTCAGGTCGGCCGCCGCGTCGCCGCCGCCCGGCCGCTCGCCCCACCCGCGGTCCGTGTCGTCCGAGGACTGCTGGTCCAGCGGATCGTCGAAGATCAGCGCCGGCTTCGGCGCGCGCGGCTCGGGCTCGGGGGCGGTGCTCATGGCTCCAGGGTACGGCGCCCGCGCCACCGGGGGCCGGTCCCGGCGTGCGCTGCTCCACACTGGGCGCCATGACAGTTGACGCACTGACGGACGTCACCGGTGTACGGGTGGGACACGCGACGCGGGCCGGCGGCGGATGGCTCACGGGCACCACGGTCGTCCTCGCGCCGGAAGGCGGTGCCGTCGCCGCGGTGGACGTGCGCGGCGGCGGCCCCGGCACCAAGGAGACCGACGCCCTCGATCCGCGCAACGTGGTGCGCACGGTGGAGGCGGTCGTGCTGACCGGCGGCAGCGCCTACGGCCTGGACGCGGCCTCCGGGGTCATGGCCTGGCTGGAGGAACGGGGGCGCGGTGTGCGGGTCGGGCCGGACCCCGGGCACGTCGTCCCGGTGGTGCCCGCCGCCTGTCTCTTCGACCTGGGGCGCGGCGGCGACTTCCGGGCCCGGCCGGACGCGGCGACCGGACGGGCGGCCGTCGAGGCGGCCCACGCGAGCGCGCCGGGCGCGCCGGTGGCCGAGGGATGTGTGGGGGCGGGCACGGGGGCCGTGATCGGTCTGCTGAAGGGCGGCGTGGGCAGTGCCAGTACCGTCCTCGGGTCGGGGATCACGGTGGCGGCGCTGGTGGTGGCCAACGCGGTGGGCTCGGCGATGGACCCGGAGACGGGGGCTCTGTACGGGGAGCTGTGGCAGGGGCGGCAGGGGCGGTGGCCGCGGGCGGACGTGCACGAGGCGGCCCGCCGGCGTCTGGCCGAGGTGGCGCTGACGCACTCGCTGCCGCCGCTCAACACCACGCTCGCCGTCGTCGCCACCGACGCCGTGCTGACCAAGGCGCAGGCCCAGAAGGTGGCCGGCACGGCGCACGACGGCATCGCGCGGGCGATCCGTCCGGCGCACCTGCTCAACGACGGGGACACCGTGTTCGCCCTGGCGACCGGGGCACGTCCGCTGGCCGACGAGCCGCTCGCCCTGAACGCGGTCCTGGCGGCCGGCGCCGACCTGGTGACGCGGGCGCTGGCCCGCGCCGTGCGGGCGGCGGACCCGGTGGACGGTCCGGGCGGGACGTGGCCGTCGTACCGGCAGTTGTACGGGGGGAGTTGAGACTGTCCCGGTTTCGTCACGCGACGGTGCCCGGCGGGAACGGCCGGAACCCCGTCGGCCCCGGACCGCTCTTCCCCGGCGTAAGGGAGCGGATCACGCACTTCGGACGAATGGGGAGCAGCCCGTGGCAACGCCGGACAAGACAGCGCGGCGCACACTGGTGGCCGGTGCCGCCCTGATGGTCGGCGCCTTCACCCTCACCGCCTGCGGCGGCAGCGCGAGCGCCGGGGACGGGAGCGGCGGCAAGGGCGGCGACGGGCCGTCGGCGAGGATAGCCATCTCGGCGAAGGACGGGTCGGACGGCGCGTCGATCAACTCCACCGGCGTCGAGGTCAGCGACGGCACGCTGACCGAGGTGCGGATGACGGTGGCCGGGACGGGCGCGCGGGTGCCGGGCGCCGTCGCCGGGGACGGCGGGAGCTGGAAGCCGAAGGAGCAGTTGGAGCGGGGGACGCGGTACCGGATCACGGCGGCCGCGAAGGACGCGAACGGCCGCCGGACCTCCGCCGGCTCGACCTTCACCACGGTCTCCGAGGCGAACAGCTTCATCGGTACGTACACGCCGGACGGCGGTGCCACGGTCGGGGCGGGGATGCCGGTGTCGTTCACCTTCGACAAGGCGATCACCGACCGGAAGGCGGTGCAGTCGGGCATCGAGGTCACCTCCAGCAGCGGGCAGAAGGTGGTGGGCCACTGGTTCGGGGCGCAGCGCCTGGACTTCCGGCCCGAGGAGTACTGGAAGGCCGGTTCCAAGGTCACCACCAAGGTCGACCTGGACGGCGTCGAGGGCGCCGACGGACTCCACGGGGTGCAGCGGAAGACGTTCACCTTCACCGTCGGCCGCGCCCAGGTCTCCACGGTCGACGCCGCCACCCAGACCATGACGGTGGTGCGGGACGGCGAGACGGTCAGGACGGTGCCGATCTCGGCGGGCAGCCCGGAGCACACCACGTACAACGGACAGATGGTGATCTCGCAGAAGTTCGCGCAGACCCGGATGGACAGCCGGACGGTCGGGCTGGGCGGCGAGTACGACATTCCGGACGTGCCGCACGCCATGCGGCTGACGACGTCCGGGACCTTCGTCCACGGCAACTACTGGTACAGCAAGGGCAGTCCGCCCTTCGGCAGCCAGGGCACCAGCCACGGCTGCGTCGGTCTCGCCGATGTCCAAGGCGGGCAGGGCGACACCGAGGCGAAGTGGTTCTACGACCACTCGCTCGTCGGGGACGTCGTGATCGTGAAGAACTCGGCGGACAAGACGGTCGCGCCGGACAACGGGCTCAACGGCTGGAACCTGCCGTGGCACGAGTGGACCGCCGGAAGTGCCGTCTGAACAGCGGATTTTGTGTGAACGCGGGCCCGCGCGGGAACATTTCACGCGGCCCGCGTGTTTTTCATGCGGACGTTTTCTCGGTTCGGGGGCATGATGTCCGACCGAGGGGCTACGGTATGCACCCACAAGGTGACATGCAGCAACGCCGGGAGAAACCTTGAGCGTTCCGTACGAGACCACAGCGTACGAACCACCCGAGTCGCCCGAGTCTCCGGAGGAGCATCTCGCGCGACTGCTCGGTCGCGCCCTGAACTCGTTCGAGCTGCCCGACGAGACACTGCGCCGCCTGGACTGCGCGCTCGCGCACGACGGTTCCCTGCACTCCGCGCACCACAGCGCCGGGCTGCACCGGGAGACGTACCGGCACACCTGGCTGCTCTCCGACGGTTCGGCGCTCACGCTGTGGGAGCTGGTCCACAACACCGCGCGCGGCAGCGAGCCGCAGGCCGAGATCTACGTCGACGAGGAGGAGCTGCGGGCCGCGACCGCGCGGCTCCCGCTGCCCCCGGACGCCCCGGACTTCGAACTGCCGGTGCTGGTGCGGCTGTCGCCCATCCCCGCCCCGCCGCACACCTATGTGCCGGAGGGTTCGGCCGACCACGCGCGCCGGCTGCTGCGCCGCGCGGAGAACCAGGACCGGCCCGGCGCCGACACCGCCACGCTGCTGGCCACCGCGTCCGCGCACCAGATCACGCAGGTCTTCGGTCGCCCCAGCCGGGCGGGCCGCGCCGGTCTGCTCTTCACCCTCTACGAGCACGCGTTCCTGCTCGGGGACGGCGGCGAGATCTCCCTCTGGGAGGTAGAACACACCGCGACGCCCGACGGACGGCACATGTGCGAGGTGTACGCCAGCGAGGACGCCGCCCGGCAGGCGATGGAACGACGCGCCGCCCAGCTCTCCTGACCCGCAACGCCCGCTCCCGCCACCCCCATTTCCCCCACTCCCCCGCCGCTCCGGATTACGCGGTCACCGGCTGCCCGGAAGCCGTGGTCGCCTGGTCCGGGGCGGCATCCGGGTCCGTCGCCGGTTTGCGCCGGCCCTTGAGCAGGACGACCAGGGCGGTGGTGAGGCAGACGCCCGCCGCGACGGCGACCAGGTAGAGCAGCGGGCTGCCGATCAGCGGGACGACGAAGATGCCGCCGTGCGGTGCGCGCAGGGTCGCGTCGAAGGCCATCGACAGGGCGCCGGTGAACGCGCCGCCCGCCATGGACGCGGGAATGACCCGCAGCGGGTCGGCGGCGGCGAACGGGATCGCGCCCTCGGAGATGAAGGAGGCGCCCAGGACCCAGGCGGCCTTGCCGTTCTCGCGCTCGGCGGCGTCGAACAGCCCGCCGCGCACGGTCGTCGCCAGGGCCATCGCGAGCGGCGGGACCATACCGGCCGCCATCACCGCCGCCATGATCCTCATCGCGGAGTCGCTCGGGTCGGAGACGGCGATACCGGCGGTGGCGAAGGTGTAGGCGACCTTGTTGACCGGGCCGCCGAGGTCGAAGCACATCATCAGGCCGAGCAGCGCGCCGAGCAGGATCGCGTGGGACCCGGAGAGGCCGCCGAGCCAGTCGGTCATCGCCTGCTGCGCGGAGGCGATGGGCTTGCCGATCACCACGAACATCAGGAAGCCGACGAGCGCGGCGGAGATCAGCGGGATCACCACCACCGGCATGATGCCGCGCAGCACGGCCGGGATCGGCACCCGCTGGATCGCCAGCACCACCGCGCCGGAGAGCAGACCGGCCGCGAGGCCGCCGAGGAAGCCCGCGTTGACGGTCAGCGCGATCGCCCCGCCGACGAAACCGGGCACGAGGCCGGGGCGGTCGGCCATGCCGTAGGCGAGGTAGCCGGCCAGCACCGGGACGAGGAACCCGAAGGCCACGCCGCCGATCTGGAACAGCAGCGCCGCCCAACTGTCCGCCTGGGACCAGGCGAAGTGGTCCATGACCGAGGGTGCCTTGTCGACCTCGTAGCCGCCGATCGCGAAGCCGAGGGCGATGAGCAGGCCGCCCGCCGCGACGAAGGGAACCATGTAGCTCACGCCGGACATCAGCCAGGTGCGGAGCTTCGTGCCGTAGCCCGCGCCGGGAGAGCCCGCGCGTTCGACGGGCGTGGACTCCGGCGAACCGGCCGTGACCTCGCCGCGGGCGGCCTTCTCCCGGGCCTCGGCGATCAGCGCGCCGGGGCGGCTGACGGCGGCCCTCACCCCGGTGTCGACGGTGGGTTTGCCGGCGAAGCGGGCCTTGTCGCGTACGGGGACGTCGTGGGCGAGGACCACCGCGTCGGCGGCCTCGATCACACCGGGGCCGAGGCGGGTGAAACCGGCCGATCCCTGGGTCTCGACGGTGAGTTCGACACCGGCCTCGCGGCCCGCGCGCTCCAGGGCCTCGGCGGCCAGGTAGGTGTGGGCGATGCCGGTGGGGCAGGAGGTGACAGCGACGATACGGAAGGGGGACCCGTCCGGGTTCCCGGCCGGGTTCCCGGCCGGGTTCCCGGCCATGACCTCGCTCGTGTCCGGCGCCGGTATGTCCTCGCCCCGGATCAGCGCCGCCGCCGTACCCGCGTCCCGTACCTCCCGCAGCGCGTCCGTGAACTCGGTGTTCATCAGTTGCCGGGCCAGCGAGGCGAGGATCGTCAGATGCGCGTCGTCGGCGCCGGCGGGTGCGGCGATCAGGAAGATCAGGTCGGCCGGGCCGTCCGCCGCCCCGAAGTCGACGCCCCGCGCGCTGCGTCCGAAGGCGAGCGTCGGCTCGGTGACGTGTGCGCTGCGGCAGTGCGGGATGCCGATGCCGCCGTCGAGGCCGGTCGGCGTCTGCGCCTCGCGGGCGGCCACATCGGCGAGGAAGCCATCGAGGTCGGTCACCCGGCCCCACGCCGCCATCCGCTCGGCCAGCGCGCGGGCCGCCGCCTCCTTGGTGCCGGCGGACAGGTCGAGGTCGACCAGTTCCGCGGTGATCAGCTCATTCATCGCCGGCTCCTCGGGCTCCTCGGGCATCGCTGACTCCTCGGGCATCGCGGGCTCCTCGGGCATCGCGGGCTCCTTGTGACGGGGTGCGGGCGGAGTGCAAGGGGGGTGCCGGGGG
>NZ_BAABIG010000083.1:0-37215 GCF_039542605.1 Streptomyces ziwulingensis | reverse complement strand
GGGGGGTGCCGGGGGGCGGGGCAGGGGGTGGGTGCGGGGCGGGGGTGCGGGGCGGGGCGGGGGTCAGGGCGCCGGTTCCTTCAGTACGCGGTCCATCGGGACCTCCGTCGTGACCGTGACGGCGGCCGGGTCCAGGTCGGCGGGCGTGGGCATCTCGCTGCCGGGCAGTCGGACGGCCGCGGCGCCGTGTGCGACGGCCGAGGCGAGGGCGCCCGGCCCGGCGCCCCCGGCGATCAGGAAACCGGCGAGGGAGGCGTCCCCGGCACCGACGTTGCTGCGGACGGCGGACACGCGGGCGGTGGCGAACCAGGTTCCCGCCCCGGACACGAGCAGTTGCCCGTCGGCGCCGAGGCTCGCCAGTACGGCCCGCGCGCCCAGGCCGCGCAGTACCACGGACGCCCGCACGGCGTCACCGACGGTCGCCAGCGGCCGGCCGACGGCCCGCGCCAACTCCTCCGCGTTGGGCTTGACCACGTCGGGCCGCTCGGGCAGCGCCCGCAGCAGCGCGGGGCCGGAGGTGTCCAGGGCGATCCGGCACCCCGCCCGGTGGGCGCGGGCGACCAGTTCGGCGTACCAGGAGGGGGCGAGGCCGCGCGGCAGGCTGCCGCAGCAGGCGATCCAGTCGGCGTCACGCGAGAGTCGCCGTACCGTCTCCAGGAGTGACTCCTGTTCGGCGGGGGAGAGTTCGGGGCCCGGGGCATTGATCTTCGTGAGGACGCCGTCGGTCTCGGCGAGGGCGATGTTGGAGCGGGTGGCCCCGGCGACCGGCACCGGTGCGACCTCGATGCCCCGCGCGTCGAGCAGGTCGGCGACGAGCGCGCCCGGCGCGCCGCCCAGCGGCAGCACCGCGACCGTACGGCGGCCCGCGGCGGCGACCGCACGGGAGACGTTCACGCCCTTGCCGCCGGGGTCGACGCGTTCACCGGTGGCGCGCAGGACCTCGCCGCGCGCCAGCGCGGGGACCTCGTAGGTGCGGTCCAGGGAGGGGTTGGGGGTGACGGTGAGGATCACGCGCGCACCACTTCCGGGCCGCCCCGCCCGAGGGCGGCGGCGTCCTCGGGGCTCAGCCCGCTGTCAGTGATCAGCAGGTCCACGTCGTCCAGGCCGCCGAAGCGGGCGAAGTGCTCCTGGCCGTACTTGGAGGAGTCGGCGAGCAGCACCACACGGCGGGCGGCGGCGACGGCCGCGCGTTTGACCGCGGCCTCGGCGAGGTCGGGGGTGGTCAGGCCGTGTGCGGCGGAGAAGCCGTTGGCGGCGACCAGGGCCACGTCGGCGCGGATCTCGCCGTAAGCGCGCAGCGCCCAGGCGTCCACGGCGGCGCGGGTACGGTGCCGGACCCGGCCGCCGATCAGATGGAGCTGGATGCCGGGGTGGTCGGCGAGGCGGGCCGCGGTGGGCAGGCTGTGGGTGACGACGGTGAGCGCGGTCCGCGGGGGCAGGACGGCGGCGAGGCGGGCCACCGTGGAACCGGCGTCGAGGATCACCGTGCCCTCGGCCGGCAGTTCGGCCAGCGCGGCCCTGGCGATCCGGTCCTTCTCGTCGGCGGCCGTCGACTCGCGTGCGGCGAGGTCGGGTTCGAGGTCGAGGCGGCCGGCCGGGATGGCGCCGCCGTGCACGCGGCGGACGAGACCGGCCCGGTCCAGGGCCTTGAGGTCCCGGCGGATGGTCTCCGCCGTCACCCGGAACTCCTCGGCGAGCGACACCACGTCCACCCGGCCGCCGTCCCGGGCGAGCCGGAGAATCTCCTGCTGCCGCTCCGGTGCGTACATGCCCGTCCGCCTCCGACCTCGCCCGAACGTGTGGTTTCAGGGGGAGGTTACGTGCGCCCGCCGGGGAAGTAAACAGATTCGGACCCAGTCGGGCATGAACGGGCAGACCCGGGCATGCGTGTCGTGGCGGGTGTCGTGGCGGGGCCCGGCTCCTCATGGCGGGTGTCGTGGCGGGGCCCGGCTCCTCGTGGCGGGCCGGCCCCGCCTCTCGCGGCGGCCTCGCTCTACGGCACCAGCGCCGGTCCCCTCGTCTCCGCCGGGTCCTCGGCCGGCGCGCCCTCCACGTGCTGGGCCGGCCGCTTCGGCAGCGCGAACATCAGCAGGAAGATGACGCCCAGCACCGCGGCCACCCAGCCCAGCGCGTACTGGAAGGCGCCGACGTACTCGGGGCCGATCCGGGCCGGTGCGAGGTGCTCGTCGATCACGCCGAAGAAGACCACCGACACCAGCGCGAGCCCGAGCGCGTTGCCCATCTGCTGCACGGTGTTGATCAGTCCCGACGCCGACCCGGCGTGCTCACGCGGCACCTCGGAGAGGACCGCGTCGGTCAGCGGGGCGACTATCAGACCCATGCCGGTGCCCATCACGACCAAGGGCAGCGCCATCTGCCAGGAGGAGAGGGAGAGGCCGTACCGGTCGGCCTCCCACAGGTAGAGCAGCACCCCGGCGCCCATCACCAGCGCGCCCGTCTGGAGCACCTTGCGCCCGAAGCGCGGGACCAGCTTCTGCACCGACAGGCCGGCCGCCGTCGACACCGCGAGCGAGAACGGTACGCCGGTCAGGCCGGCCCTGAGCGGGGTCCAGCCCAGCCCGATCTGCATGTACAGCGTCCACACCAGGAAGAAGACGCCGAGCGCGAGACCGAAGACGGTCTGCACGGCGATGCCCGCCGCGAAGCTCTTGACGCGGAACAGCGACAGTTCGATCAGCGGCGAGCCGTCCCGCGCGCCCTTGCGCCGCTCGTACGCCACCAGCACCGCGAAGACGACAAGTGCCCCGCCCATCGAGACGTAGCCCCACAGCGGCCAGCCCAGCTCGCGCCCGCGGGTGAGCGGGTAGATCAGCATCAGCAGGCCGAGAGTGACGAGTGCGACGCCCACCAGGTCGAGCTTGAGTGCGCGCGGCGCCTTCGACTCGGTGATGAAGCGGCGGCCGAGGAGCAGTCCCGCGATGCCGACGGGCAGGTTGATCAGGAAGATGGGCCGCCACTCCAGGCCGAAGAGGTTCCCTTCGGTGAGCAGGGCGCCGAGCAGCGGTCCGGAGACGGCTCCGAGCCCCACGATCGCCCCGAACAGGCCGAAGACCTTGCCGCGCTCGTGCGCCGGGAAGGTGGCGTGGACGATCGACAGCACCTGCGGCACCATCAGCGCGGCCGTCGCCCCCTGGAGGATCCGGGAGGCGACCAGCATCTCGGGGTTGACCGCGAGTCCGCAGAGCGCGGAGGCGACGGTGAAACCGGCTATCCCGACGAGGAAGATCCGCTTACGGCCGTGGATGTCGCCGAGCCGTCCACCGGTGATCAGACCGGCGGCGAAGGCCAGGGCGTAACCGGCGGTGATCCACTGGATCTGGCTGAAGGAGGCGCCCTCGTCGCGCTGGATGGACGGGAGGGCGATGTTGACGATCGTGACGTCGACGAGGTCCATGAAGGCCGCGGTCATCACGATCGCGAGCGCGAACCAGCGGCGGCGGTCGCCCGGGACGGACCCCGGCGGCTGCGGCGGACCGGGGGCCCCGGGAGCCCCAGGGGCCCCGGGAGCCCCAGGGGCCCCGGGAGCCCCGGGAGCCCCGGGGGAGGAGCTGGACGTGGAGCTGGACATGGAACCAGACGGGGAACTGGAGGGGGCGCTGGAGGACATGATCCGAAGGTACGTGCCTACTAGGACTGTTCATGTCCTAGTGGTGCGGCACTCTCGGAGCATGACGACGGACACTCCGGCCCGCATCCTGACCCTCCTCTCCCTCCTGCAGACGCCCCGGGAGTGGCCCGGCGGCGAACTGGCCGAGCGGCTCGGGGTGTCCCGGCGCACGGTCCGGCGGGACATCGACCGGCTGCGGGAACTGGGCTACCCGGTGCGGGCCACCCTCGGGTCGGAGGGCGGGTACCGGCTGGTCGCGGGCAAGGCGATGCCGCCGCTGGTCCTGGACGACGAGGAGGCGGTGGCGATCGCGGTCGGGCTGCGGGCCGGCGCCGGGCAGGCGGTCGAGGGCGTGGCCGAGGCGTCGGTACGGGCGCTGGCCAAGCTGGAGCAGGTGCTGCCGTCCCGGCTGCGCCACCGCGTCGTCACCCTCCAGGCCGCGACCACGCCCCTGACCAGCAGGGAAGGTCCGAACATCGCACCGGAGACGCTCACCGTGATGGCCTCGACGGTGGCCGGGCGGGAGCGGCTGCGGTTCGCCTACCGCGCCGCCGACGGCACCGGGTCGCGCCGGCTGACGGAACCGTACCGGCTGGTGTCGACCGGGCAGCGCTGGTACCTGGTCGCCTACGACCTCGACCGCGACGACTGGCGGACCTTCCGGGTCGACCGGGTCACCGAGCCGCTCGCGACCGGCGCCCGGTTCGCCCCGCGCGAACTGCCGAGCGGGAGCGCGGCGGAGTATCTGCGGCGCTCCATGCAACGGCACGTCGACTCCTACGAGATCGACGTCGCCGTCGCCGCGCCCCCGCAGGCAGTGGCCGCCCGGATTCCGGCCTGGATGGGCACCCCGGAACCGGCGGACGGCGGCACCACCTGCGTCCTGCGGGCGACCGTGACGGACCCGGTGGAGTGGATGGCGGTACGGCTCACCATGCTCGGGGCGGAGTTCCGGGTACGGGAGCCGGCCCGGCTGGTGGAGTGCGTACGGGAGTTGGGGGCGCGGCTGGGACGGGCGGCGGGGGACGGCGGGGACCCGGAAGACTGCGGGGATACCGGGGATGCCGGGTATACCGGGGATGCCGGGTATACCGGGGATGCCGGGGACGAGTCCGGCCCGAGGTAGTCCGGGAGCCCGGGAGCCCGGGAGCCCGGGAGGCCGCGAACCCGGACTCCCGGGAATCAGCGAGTGCCCGGAGCAGGCAGCACCGTGAGGGTCTCCCAGGGCAGGCGGCGGAGCGTCTCCAGGTTGCGCAGGGCCAGGTCGAGCGGGCCCCGGCCGGGGCCGGCGGCCCGGTCGTCACCGGCCCAGTCCTCCACCGCGACCCGGACCGCCGCACCGGCCGCCGCCGCGGCGAACCGCCACTGCGGGGCTGCCGCCAGGCGTACGGCAACGTTGTCGTCACCCTCTGCCACTCGCTCCGCCATCCGCTCCGCCATCCGCTCCGCCATCCGCTCCGCCACCCGCTCGGCCAGCACCTGGGCGAGCCTCCGCTCGGCGGTGTGGCACACCTCCGCCCACACCTTCCGCAGCGCGGGGCTCGTCGCGGCCATCCGGATCAGCACCCGGGCCCACTCCCAGCCCGCCGCCGACACCCCGTCGCCGGGCGTCAGCGTGCGCCGCACCGCGTGTTCCAGGGCGAGCGGCGGGGACAGTTCGGCGGGGGCGTCGCGCACCGCCTCCGCCCAGCGCTCGGCGCCGGCCGCGTAGAGGGGGGCGACGGCCTCCTCCTTGGTCGCGAAGTAGCGGTAGAAGGTGCGGGGGGCGATGCCGGCGGCCTGGGCGATGTCCTCGGCCCGGGTGGCCCGCAGGCCCTGGCTCACGAAGAGCCTCGCCGCCGCGCGGGCGATCTCCATCCGGGTCTCGGCCTTCCGCCGTTCGACCAGCGAAGGGACCTGGCCGGGCCCGGGGAGGGCGGTGGGGCGGGGATCAGGGGTGGTACTGCTGCTCACCTTCGGCAATCTATGCCTCTGTGGCAGAATCTGCCATCTGGCGGGCCACCCCGGGGTTCAGGTTCGGGGTGACCCGCTTTCCGCACTAAAAAGAAGAGCCGGGCTCGAGCGTCCGGGGGGAGGACGCCGAGCCCGGCTGGGGACGTCCCGGCGCCGGGGGGAGTGCGACGGGACGTGGTCTGTGGTCCTGGGACGGGACCGGGCCCGAACACCAGGGCCTGAAATGCTTGTTCCCAGCGAACCGGAGGTTGAAGCAGCGTTACACAGCCATGTTCGCGCGGTCGCACGCCCCCCGGCGTACGCCGGTCGTCGCGTGGTCGGCGGTGACCGGTGCCGTACGGGGCCGGCGTGTCACGCGGCCGCCTCGAAACCGGTGTCGCGGGCCAGCTTCTTCAGCTCCAGCAGCGCGTGCTTCTCGATCTGGCGGATGCGCTCACGCGTCAGGCCGTGCTCCTTGCCGACCTCGGTCAGCGTGCGCTCGCGGCCGTCGTCGATGCCGTACCGCATCTTGATGATGGAGGCCGTGCGCGGGTCGAGGCGGCCGATCAGGTCGTCCAGTTCCTCGCTGCGCAGCAGCGTCAGCACCGACTGCTCGGGCGACACCGCGGAGGAGTCCTCCAGCAGGTCACCGAACTGCGTCTCGCCCTCGTCGTCCACCGGCATGTTCAGCGAGACCGGGTCGCGGGCCCAGTCGAGCACGTCGGTGACGCGCTCCGGCGTCGAGTCCAGCTCGGCGGCGATCTCGGCGTGCTCCGGCTCGCGGCCGTGCTCGCGGTTGAACTCGCGCTGCACCCGCCGGATCCGGCCCAGCTCCTCCACCAGGTGGACGGGGAGCCGGATGGTGCGCGACTGGTCGGCGATCGAGCGGGTGATGGCCTGCCGGATCCACCAGGTCGCATAGGTCGAGAACTTGAAGCCCTTGCGGTAGTCGAACTTCTCGACCGCGCGGACCAGACCGGCGTTGCCCTCCTGGATCAGGTCCAGCAGCGGCAGACCGCTACGGGGGTAACGGCGGGCGACCGCGACGACCAGACGGAGGTTGGAGCGGATGAAGACGTCCTTCGCCCGCTCGCTCGCGTCGATCAGGGCCTGGAGTTCCTCACGGGTGGCATCCGCCCCGGTCTCCTCGACGCCTTCGAGCACCTGCCGCGCGAACACGCCCGCCTCGATGGTCTGGGACAGCTCGACCTCCTTGGCGGCGTCGAGCAGCGGTGTCCGCGCTATCTCGTCGAGGTACATGCCGACCAGATCGCGGTCGGCGATCTCCCCGCCGTTGGCGCGGACGCTGGTTGCCGCGCCGGAGGTCCCGCCGGTGGCGGACTTGCGACGGGCGACGGCACGGGTTGCCATGCGTGCTCCCTTGCGATGGTGGGTCAGCGGGTCGTACTCGGGATGAGGGGCACCGCCTCCGGACCACCCGGACTCCTCTGTGGTCCGGACTCTCCTCGGGTGCCCTGCATCCGATGGAAACAACGACTGGAATCCGGACAGAATTCCCACCCGACCCCGTATTTTTCTGATCATGCAGTACCCTGTGCCGCCGCAGGAGCTGCCTGATGCCGACCGACGCCACGGAGGTCCAGGTCAGGCCGGGGGCCGAGGCGGATCGAGGCCCGCACCGCCTTCTCCCACCGCCGAGCGAGTGAGACGCCCCTCACGTTCGGCTCCGGGGTCTTCACCCGGGTATCCACTCGGGTAACCACCCTGGAGCAGTGCCACCCTCAACCGCTCCCCACCCTGTAGACGGACCACATCGCCCGATGGTTGCCGCGCGTACGGGCGCGGTCCGGGGCGCGGGCGCGGGACCGTGCGCCGGCGCGGACCTGGGCGCCGCCCAAGAGGTTCCCGCCAGTCTGGACGCGAGCCGCCGCCAGGCTCAGCCGAACTGCACCGACCGCTTCGCCATCCCCAGCCAGAACCCGTCGATCACCGACCGCTGGCTGTCCAGCTCACCGGCCGCGTCCGCCGCGCCCATCGTCACGAAGAGCGGGGCGAAGTGCTCGGTGCGGGGGTGGGCGAGCCGGCCGGCCGGGGACTTGCGGCCGAAGTCGAGCAGGGCGTCGACGTCACCGGCCTCCAGTGCGCGCCGGCCCCAGTCGTCGAACTCCGCGGACCAGGCGGGCGTCCCACTCTGGCGCAGCGCGGCCAAATTGTGGGTGAAGAAACCGGAGCCGATGATCAGGACGCCCTCGTCGCGCAGGGGCGCCAGCCGGCGGCCCATCTCCATCAGCCGCACCGGGTCGAGGGTGGGCAGGGAGACCTGGAGGACGGGGAGGTCGGCATCGGGGTACATCTCGACGAGCGGGACGTACGCCCCGTGGTCGAGGCCGCGGTCCGGGACGTCCTGCACGGGCGTGCCCGGGGCGCGCAACAGCTTGCGGACGGATTCGGCGAGCGCGGGCGCGCCGGGAGCGGCGTACCGCACCTGATAGTAGTGCTCGGGGAAGCCCCAGAAGTCGTAGACGAGGGGGACGGTCTCCACCGCGCCGAGGGCGAGCGGGGCCTCCTCCCAGTGGGCGGAGACGACGAGGATCGCCTTGGGGCGCGGGAGCGCGGCGGACCAGGCGGCCAGTTCGCCGGGCCAGACCGGGTCGTCCGCGAGGGGCGGGGCGCCGTGGCTGAGATAGAGGGCGGGCATGCGCTCGGCGGGCCGGCGCTCCTGGGCGGCGGTGGACATGACGGCGACTCCCTCACCCTCGTGCGACTTGCACTCGTTGCGCTCGTCGCGCTCGTTGTACTTCTTGCGCTTCTTGCACTTCTCGTACTTCTCGTACTTCTTGTACTTGGATTCTCGTACTTGAATTCTCAAGCGTTACGTTCGGCCGAGCCTACGTCCGATTTGTTTAAGGTTCAAGGAGCGGGCTCGTACAGTGGACACATGACCACGGCACCGACCCCGCCCACCCCCCAGTCCGCCCCCGAACCCGCCCACGCCCCCACTCCCGCTCCGGCTCCTGCCCCGACCCCCGGGCCCGCCGGTGAGCCCCGGTGGCTGACCGCCGGCGAGCAGTTCGTCTGGCGTTCGTACATCGAGGCCGCCACCCTGCTGGAGGACCACCTCGACCGCCAGCTCCAGCGTGACGCGGGCATGTCACACATGTACTACGGCCTGCTGGTCAAGCTCGGGGAGTCGCCGCGGCGGCGGTTGCGGATGACGGAGCTGGCCAGACACGCGAAGATCACCCGCTCCCGCCTCTCGCACGCGATCGCGCGGCTGGAGGGGAACGGCTGGGTGCGCCGTGAGGACTGCCCCTCCGACAAGCGCGGCCAGTTCGCGGTGCTGACGCAGGAGGGTTACGCCGTCCTGGGGGCGACCGCGCCGGGCCATGTGGCCGCGGTCCGCCAGGCCGTCTTCGACCGGCTGACGCCACAACAGCAGGAGTCCCTCGGCGAGATCATGCGGATCGTCGCCGAGGGACTCCAGCCCAGTGAAGCGGGCGCGGACCTGCCCTGGCTGCGCTGACCGAAGGGTCGCGGCGGCCGGGGCGGGTCCGGGAAACCGTGGGCGGAGGCGTCCCCTCCCCCGCCCACGGGTGGTGCTACCGGCGGAGCCGGCTGCCGAAGGGGTACGGCCGGGCGGGCGTCAGTGGGCGACGACCGGGATCGGCAGCTCGCCCTCGACGCCCTCGCCGGAGGCGGTGACCGTGCTGGCGCCGGGCTTGCCGGCGTTGACGAGGGTCAGGGCGATCACGGAGGCGGCGACCAGGATGCCGACGGCGAACCAGATCGCGCTGGTGTAGCCCTGCACCTGGCCCTGGAGCAGGACCAACTGCCGCTGCGACTTGCTCGACGCGCCGGCGATGTGGTCGGCGATGTAGGACGTGGTGGCCGAGGCGGCGATCGTGTTCAGCAGCGCGGTACCGATCGCGCCGCCCACCTGCTGGGAGGTGTTGACCATCGCGGAGGCGACACCCGCGTCCTGCGGGCGGACACCCTGGGTGGCCATGGACATGGCCGGCATGAACGCCGTACCCATGCCGAGGCCGAGCAGCAGCATGCCGGGCAGCAGCACACCTGCGTAGGAGGTGTTGATCTCCATCTGGGTCAGCAGCAGCATGCCGACGGCGGCGACCAGGAAGCCGGGGCCCATCAGCAGCCGCGGCGGGACCCGGGTGAGCAGGCGGGTACCGATCTGGGTGGAACCCGTGATCATGCCCGCGACCATCGGGAGGAAGGCGAAGCCGGTCTTGACCGGCGAGTAGCCCTTCACGATCTGCAGGTAGTACGTGAGGAAGAGGAACAGGCCGAACATCGCGATGATCGCGAGGCCGAGCGAGAGGTAGATACCGCCGCGGTTGCGGTCGGTGACCACGCGCAGCGGCAGCAGCGGGGACTTGACCTTGGACTCGACCAGGACGAAGGCGATCAGCAGCACGGCCGCGCCGACGAACAGGCCGACGGTCGTGGCGTCGCCCCAGCCCTCGGACTCGGCGCGGGTGAAGCCGTAGACCAGCGCGACCAGGCCCAGGGTGGAGAGGATGACGCCGGGGACGTCGAGCGCGGAGCGGTTGCGGCTGCCCGCGGGCTCACGGATGACGAACCAGGCGCCGGCCGCCGCGACCACGGCGAACGGGATGTTGACGAAGAACGTCCAGCGCCAGTCCAGGTACTCGGTGAGGAAACCGCCGAGGATCAGACCGACGGCCGCACCGCCACCGGCGATGGCACCGTAGATGCCGAACGCCTTGGCGCGCTCCTTGGAGTCCGTGAACATCACGGCGAGCAGGGAGAGCGCGGCCGGCGCGAGCAGGGCGCCGAAGGCACCCTGGAGGGCGCGGGAGCCGAACATCATCGCCTCGTTGGTGGCGGCGCCGCCCAGCGCGGAGGCGAGGGCGAAGCCGGCCAGGCCGACGACGAAGGTGCGCTTGCGGCCCCACAGGTCGGCTATCCGGCCGCCGAACAGCAGCAGACCGCCGAAGGCGAGGGCGTAGGCCGTGACGACCCACTGCCGGTTGCCGTCGGAGATGCCGAGGTCCTGCTGGGCGGAGGGCAGGGCGATGTTCACGATGGTCGAGTCGAGGACGACCATCAACTGGGCGAGCGCGATGAAGACGAGCGCCTTCCAGCGACCGGCGTCGGGGACGCCGGGAACGCCGGGTGCGTGAGCCTTGACGGCTGCTTCGGACATGGATGTACCCACTTCGGGACGGTGTGGCGGAAAAGGTGCGGTGCGAGGACGCGAAAAAGCGAACAACGCGCGGATGGAGACGTAGCGAGGTGAAGAAAGACGTACGGAGTAAGAGAAGATCACCGGCGGTCGCCGCTCCGGCGTCGATCGGACGTCAGAACGGTGAAATGTGCGGAACTGCTCGGACGGATGAGACGTTCGGGACTATTCGCAGGGCCGGCGGAGGTCCTCCATGGTGACGGCGGCGCCCGGCAGGGTGGAGCGGGCCGGAGCCCGCAACCCGTCCAGGAAGAGCTGAAGATGGCGGTGGGCGAACCGGTCGCCGCGGGGGCAGCGGGTACCGGCCGGCGGCCGGCTGAGCTGGGCCACGGCCACCATCAGGTCGCCGACGCCCACGTCGCCCCGTAGCTGCCCGGCCGCCCTGGCACGGTCCATGACCTCGCCGACCAGCTCCTCGACCCGCTCGCGCGCCGCTCGCAGGTCGGGGTGGTCCTGGTCGAACGTGCTGGAGATCATCGGGCACAGGGCGCTGATCCGCTCGTCGGCGGAGACGTGCACGAAGCGCTCCAGCGCCGCGAAGGCGTCGCCGCTCTCCGCGAGCGCGATCCGCGCCGCCCGTGCCGTGCGGTCCATGACCGAGCAGACGACCTCGCGGACGAGGGCGTCGCGGTCGGGGAAGTTGCGGTACACCGTGGCGTTGCCGACGCCGGCCCGGCGGGCGACGTCGTCGAGCGGCACATCGGGGCCGAGTTCGACGAACATCTCCCGGGCGGCGGTGACGATCCGCTCCCGGTTGCGCTGGGCATCGGCACGCGGCCGGGTCACCTTGCGCGGCACGGGGATCGCGGTCTGCACGGCGCACTCCTCGAAGTGAAGGACTGAAGTACGCGAACCGGGGAACTGGTCCCCGTTTCGCTCGGACACAGGTCTAAACGGGGAAACGATCCCCGGTTATTTCCCACCGCCGCCCTGATTCCCGTGACCTGCGTCACACCGCTGCCGTCGTCCGGCCGACATGCCACTGTTCCCGCTCCCCGCTCGCCCTCCCGCCCTCCGGCCCGCTCGCCCTCCAGCCCTCAAGCCCGCTCGCCCTCCAGCCCTCCAGCCCCCTCGGCCCCTCGCTGCGGGAGCCCGCCCCCTCGTCCCCTCGGCCCCTCGGCCCCTCGGCCCCTCGCCCCCCGCTGCGGGAGCCCGCCCTCGTAGCCCCACACCCCCTACCGGTGGGAAACCCACGATCGGCCGCTCCAGCGCGCGCCCCCGCGCCCCCCGGCTCAGGGTGAGCGAAAGGGTGCAGTCGGAAGGACCGGTGGCTGCCGTGGCCCGGGAGGACTGGATGCAGCCGCAGCGCCGTCGAATACGCCCCCGCCGCGTGGCCGCCCTCGGTTCCGTCACCGCCCTGACCCTGGTGGTGAGCACCTCGGCCGGCACCGGCCACCTCGCGCCGGGGGCCACGGCGACCGGCGCGGGCCCGGCCGCCCTCTCCCGCTCCTCCGCGCACGGCCCCTGCATGATCACCGGCGGCCCGGAGATCCAGATGTCGGAAGGCGTCCCCACCACCCGCGGCTACTCCCGCTCCACCGGCACCGTCCGCGCCCTCAACCTGATGGTCGACTTCTCCGACGCGCCCGGCGAGGGCCGCGCCCTCGACCGCTACGCGGAGTTCTTCCCGCAGACCCAGAAGTGGTTCCGCACCAGTTCCTACGGCCGCCTGGACTACCGTCCCGAGGCCCCGGTCCGGGACTGGCTGCGCATGCCCAGGCCGTTCGGCGAGTACGGCATAGAACGCGGTGCCCCCTTCGACCCCGGCTACCGCGACCTGGTCCAGGACATAGTGGCGACCGCCGACCCGGAGGTGGACTTCCGCGCCTACGACCTGCTCAACGTCCTCATCACCCCGAACGCCGGCCCCTCCGCCCTGGACACCGTCCTGTCCGTGACCTTCGCCGGCAACACCGAGGCACCGGTGGCCGACGGCGTACCGGTGGCGAACGCGTCCTTCGTCTACTCCCGCCAGGACGACGGCTCCGGCTCCTACGACCGGACCGGCTACCGGGTCCTCCCGCACGAGAACGGCCACGTCTTCGGCCTGCCCGACCTCTACACCCAGGAGGGCGGGGGCGCGGTCGGCCACTGGGACATCATGAGCGAGGACTGGGGCGCCAACAACGACCTGGTCGGCTGGCACAAGTGGAAGCTGGGCTGGCTCGACGCCGAGCAGGTGCACTGCGCGTCGGCGCCGGGCACGAAGGAGTACGACCTCACGCCCCTGGCCCGCCCGCACGGCCCCAAACTGGTCTTCGTCCCGCTGGACGCGCGCTCCGGTTACGCCGTCGAACTGCGCACCCGCGAGGGCAACGACGAGACGGTGTGCCGGCCGGGGATCCTCGTCTACCGGGTCGACGCGGACATCGACACCGGGATGGGCCCGGTCACGGTCCACGACTCCCGCCGCGACAGCGGCGGCTGCACCCGCAGCCCCAACGTCCACGCCGAACTCTCCGACGCCACGTTCACCCCGGGCGAGTCCTTCGAGGACCCGCAGCACGGCCTGAAGATCGTGGTGGCGGCCGCGGACCTGGCGGGCGACCACCGCATACGGGTGACGCGCCGCTGAGACGTGCGGAGCATCGGCTGCCCCTCGCCGCTGGCACATTACGTACGGTGGGGCCAGCCGCGACCGCCGTACCGGAGAGCCGATGCCCGCCCACACCACGAACACCCCCCAGGCCGGGCACCCCGCCGACCCGGCCACCCCCGTACCCGCACCGGTGCCGGCACCTGCACCTGCACCTGCACCTGCACCTGCGGAGGCGGTCGCACCTCTGCTGCGCGGGATCGCGGTGCTGCGGCGGCTGACCGAGGCGGACGGCACGCTCAGCCTCAGCGCCCTGGAGCGCGCCACCGGCCTCGCCCGCTCCACCGTCGACCGCATCACCGCCACCCTCGCCCGCATGGGCTACGTCCGTCCGGACGGCCGCGAGGTGACCCTCGCCCCCCGCCTGATGGAACTGGGCAACGCCTACCTCGCCGCCCTGCGCCTGCCCGCCCTGCTGTCCGCGCGGGCCGACCAACTGGCCGACCGGCTGGACGAGTCGGTGTCCCTGGCCGTCGCCGACCGCGACGGCGTCCGCTTCATCCACCAGGCCACCCGCCGCCGGGCGATGTCCCTCAGCTTCCGCATCGGCGACCTGCTCCCGGCCGAACGGACCGCGCCCGGACCGCTGTTCGCGACGGAGTGGACGCCGGCCGACTGGCGCCACTGGCACGCCCGCCGCGCCACCGACCCGCGGGACAACGGCTTCCCGGCCGTCCCCCCACCCGCCCGCACCACCCCGGACACCGACTTCGAACGCCGTACGGCACGGGCGGCGGCCGACGGCCACGCACTCGACGACCAGCTCATCGAACCGGGCCTGGTCGCGGTCTCGGCACCCGTACGCGACCCCCGCACCGGTGCGGTGGCGTGCGTGGCCAGCGTGGTCAGCCACACCAGCCGCCACACCGCGCAGGACCTGCGCGACAGCCTGCTGCCCGCCCTGCGGGAGACGGTCACGGCGATGGAGGCCGACCTGCGCACCGCGGGCCCGCCCGCCCCCTCGGCCGGTGCCCCGGCGGGCCTGGCGACCTGGACCGGCGCGTCCAAACAGGAACTGGGCCGGGAGTTCGTGGAGTCCCTGGCCAGGGGCCTGACCGTCCTCACCGCCTTCGGCGAGGGCCGCCACGCCCTCACCCTCACGGAGGTCGCCCAGGCGACCGGCCTGCCCCGGGCGACCGCCCGCCGCGCCCTGATCACCCACGCACACGCGGGCCTGGTGACCCCGGCCCCGGACCGCACCTTCACCCTCACCCCCCAGGTCCTCTCGCTCGGCTACCCGCCCCTGTCCCGCACCTCCCTCTCCGACATCGCACAGCCCCACCTGACCGCACTCGCCGCCCGAGTCCAGGAGTCGGCTTCCCTGGCGGTCCTCTCCGACTCCGGCGAGGAGATCGAGTACACGGCCCGCGCGGCGGCGGGTCACGTCATGAGCGCCCGCGTCACCGTCGGCACCCGTCAGCCCGCCCAC
This sequence comes from Streptomyces ziwulingensis, assembly GCF_039542605.1. Lineage (NCBI taxonomy): Bacteria > Bacillati > Actinomycetota > Actinomycetes > Kitasatosporales > Streptomycetaceae > Streptomyces > Streptomyces ziwulingensis. The sequence goes on along the minus strand of NZ_BAABIG010000083.1, from coordinate 22,442 downwards.
GCCACCTCGCTCGGCCGCGTCCTGCTGCCCGACGCCCCGCCAGACGGCTACGCCCTCACCGACGAGGAACTCGAGGCCGGCCTGCGCTCCCTCGCGGTCCCCCTCCACGACCGCACGGGCCACACGATCGCCGCCGTCAGCCTCGCGATGCACGCCGCCCGCCGCACCCCCGCCGCCTGCGTGACGGACCTCCTCCCCGCCCTGCGCGAAACAGCGACAGCCATCGAGGCAGACCTCCACGTCGCCACCCACTTCCGCGCGATCCCCCCGACCTGACCCCCAAAACCCCCACCCCCCACCCGCTACACTGACGACGGTGGCCCAGCCACCCACCCCGCCTTCGTAGCTCAGGGGATAGAGCACCGCTCTCCTAAAGCGGGTGTCGCAGGTTCGAATCCTGCCGGGGGCACAGCGGTAAGGGCCAGCTCAGGAGGGGTTTCCTCCCAGGCTGGCCCTTCGTCGTGTTCGATGCCGTGCCACTCGCGTGCCACTAAGTCCGCACAGAGTCCACATCCCCAGAGGCCGGCGGGTCTCCCCCGCCCTCACGGATCATGGCGCCCAGCCAATCGGCGATGGCTCTGTCCCGGTCGCTGGTCATGTGCTGATAGATCAGCGCGGCGCGTGCGCTGCTGTGTCCCATGCGGGTCATCAGCTCGCGCGTGCTGGCTCCGGCCGTGGAGGCCAGCGTGTTGCCCGTGTGCCGCAGGTCGTGAAAGTGCAGCTCGGCCGAGACGCCCGCCGCCTTCCTGGCCTTGACCCAGTCGTCCCGGAAGTTGCTCCGCCGAAGCTGCCCGCCCTGCGGACCGACGAACAGGTGACCGTCCTGCCCAGCGGCGGCGTAGTGCTCCAGGTGTCGCCGGATCTCGTCCACCAGCTCGGCGGGGAAGGAGACCGTACGGACCCCCGCCGCGGACTTGGGCGCCTTGTCGAAGAGCCGCCCGTTCTGCAGCTCGGCTTGCGCACGCCGGACGACGACCATGCGGCCGGCCAAGTCGATGTCCTTGCGCCGGAGCGCGGCCAGTTCGCCGAAGCGGAGAGTCGTGAACGCCGCCAGGAGAACGAGGAGCCGGTAGCGCGGAGCGATGGTGTCGGCCACGCCGAAGACTTCCGCCACCGACAACACGGGCCGCTCAGGCACGTCGTAGCTGTCCGCGCCTTTGATGCGGCAAGGGTTGCGGCGAATCATCTCGTCATCCATGGCCGTGTTCATCAGGGCCCGCAGGAGTTGGTACGCCTTGACGACCGTCGGCTCGCCCACGCCGGCAGCAAGCAGTTTGCCGCGCCAGCTCCGTACCCGGGCGGTCGTGACGTCGGCGATGGAGCCCGCGCCGAAGGTCGGGACGATGTGCAGCCGCATCACCGACTCGTTCCGCTCCCGGGTGCGATCGGCCAGCTTCCGATCCCGCAGCCACGCCGTGGCGTAGTCGGCGAAGTTCACTGCTCCGGCGTCCGGGTCCGCCCACTGCCCACGCGTGATGTCCGCCTCGATGTGCGTGAGCGCGACTTGGGCGTCCGTCTTGGTCTCGTACGTCTTCTCAGCCGGGCGGAGAAGACCCGTCTCCGGGTCTCGGTAGCGGACCTGCCACCGGCCGGACGCGAGCTGTCGGACAGCCCCGAAGCTTCTGCGCTTCCCCTTCTTGTTGGGCATCAGGCAGCCCTCCGCAACACGCCGCCACGCTGCCGGATCGGCTGCACCGTGTGCGCGTCGATGAAGGCGCTCATCGCGCTCTCGGGGATACGTACGTGGCGACCGACCTTGACGAACGTGATGCGTCGCTCCGCGATGAGGCGCCGCGGAAAGCGCTCCGTGGTGCCGAGGAGATCGGCGACCTGCGCCACGGTGAGGTAGCGGTCAGCCACGGGTGGGTTCTCCTTCCGTTCCTGGAGCGGGGGTGAGGGTTTCGGCAAGCCACGCTTCAGCGTCGGTGAGGCCGGTTCCGGCGTAGACCCAGTGGGCGAGGACGAGGGTCGTGTGCTGCTCGCTCTCGACGTTTGCCGTTGCCGCCAGGGCTTGTGCGCGGCGCCATTCGGCGCGGGCGGTGCGGAGTGCGCCGAGGGTGGTGGAGTAGCGGCGGGACTTGGTGGAGAAGTGGCCGCGGAAGCCGAGCATGTGGGCCCAGGCGCGGAGCCGGAGTTCTTCGAGGTCCTTGCGGGCGCCAAGGGTCCAGGCGGTACGCACCAGGCGCCGGGCGTGGTCGCTGATGTCGAGCTGGGCCAGTTCAGCGAGGAACTTCAGCGGGCGGTCCAGAGCTCCCGTCGCAGTCTCGGCGCCCTTGGTGGCGTACTTGGCGATGTACGCGGCAACGGCCCGTTCGGTCAGCTCCTGGCCGCTGTCGAAGTCGGCGCCGCGGATGGTGCGTACGTCGAGCTGGCGGCCGAAGGCGAAAGCGTGTGCGCGGCCGTCGATGACGGGGCCGTCCACGCGGGCCCCGGTCGCGGCAGCGTGAATGGCGTCGGTCAGCAGTTCGGCGGTGGCCCAGGCCGGAGGCGGGGTGTCACCGCCCGTAGGGCCGTCGATGCGGATGACGGCATGGAAGTGGACGGCGCCGCGCTTCTGGTACTCGGCGACCTTGGCGAAGGACACCCGGGCGTGCTCGCGGAACTCCCGCTGTGAGAGTCCGGCCCGTTTGGCGACCTCCCGGCGCAGGTAGGTCGAGAAGCGCCGCCACAGGGGACCGGCGTGCGCGTTCCAGAGCACGGCCGCTTCGTAGTCGTAGGTGTCCGGATCGAGCGCGGTACCGAGTACCTCGTCGTCCTGGTCGTGGAGGGCGCCGCACCGGCAGCGGCGGACCGAACCGGCCGGACCGGTGGGGCGGTTGTGGACGGGGCCGAAGCCAGGGGCGGTGAAGGTGGCGAAGACGCGGGGGTGGGTGGCGACCTGTTCGGGGACGCCTTTGCCGCCGCGCAGGCCGGAGGTGATCAGGTGGAAGGTGTCGCGGCGGTAGACCTCCGAGCAGGCCGGGCAGCGGGTCGTGCGGCGGTTGTTGCAGCGGACCAGGAGGTGTCCGGCCGGGAGGTTGGCGGAGTCGAGGCGGTGGAGGAGGTTGCCTATCTCGCCGGTACGGGTGTTCAGGTCGTATTCGGCGCGGTGGCCGTCGAGGCGGATCGGTTGGGTGCAGCCGCCGAGGCCGGAGAGCTGGCGCAGGAGGCCGGGCATGGTGCCGAGGGCGGCCAGTTCGCCGAGTTCGGCCAGCGGGGGCGGGGTGGTGCGGGTGATGATGGCTTTCTCCTTCTGGCTTCGGTCAGGAGGGGTAGGGCCCCCGGGGCGGCGGATGCTTGGCGGTATCAGGGCCGCCCCGGGGGTCTGGTGTCGTTGGCCGGTGTCAGCGGTGGCGCTGGTCGCGGAGCATCGAGCGCAGGACCACGGCGGCGACGGCGACGGAGATGGCCGTGACGGCGACGGCGGCCAGCAGCGCGGTCAGCACGACTCCGCCGACGAGAACGGCCGCGACCGCTCCGGCGCTAACGGATATCTGCGGAGCCGGACGCCGTACGGGAGCCGGATCGGTCGGCGCGTGCATGTGCGCGGGCGGCGGTGTCGGGCTGTCGGGGTACTTGGGCAGGAACACGACGAAGCTCTCCTTACCTACTCGTCTAGTTATGTGAGCCGTTGATGACGTCCACACCGGAACGCGTGCCGGATTCGATGGCCGGAGCCATGAAGGTGTCGGAGAGCCAGAAGCCGAACAGGGCGATCAGGACGACGATCCAGGTACGGACGCCGAGAAACTTGACCGCTCCCCAGGCGAAGAAGCCGAGGACGACGACGAGCGGCAGGCTGACGTTCACGGGATCGGGGTCCTTTCAGCGGACGGGGCAGCGGTGGGTGCGGGCGGCCGGCTCGGCAGCGGCACGGCTGTCGTAGTCGGCGGAGAAGCCGCAGCGAGGGGCGGTGCACGCGGCGGTGTGCTTCTCACGGCCCCGGCCGTCGTAGGACGTGCCGACCTGGACGGGGCCGATGCGGATCACGTAGCGGAAGCGGTTCGGAGAGGGCACGGTCAGTTCTCCTTTCGCAGGCTCGGGCCGGGGAAGTCGCGCAGGATGCGGGCGGCTTCTCAGGGTTCCGAGACACGGTCGGCGGCTTCCTCCGCGAGGAGCCGGGCCAGTGCCGTACGGCCGCTGACAGCCATCTGTCGGGCGGCTGAGAGGTAGTCGGCGGCGGTTTCGAAGGAGAGGAGCACAGTTCAACTCCCTTTGGTGGTGAGCTGGGCGGCGATGGCCTCAGCCATGGGCACGGGGACACCGAGGCGAGCCCGGAGGGTCGGGGTGTCGATGTCCGCTCCGGTGCGGGTGTGGTGCTCGGCGGCGACCTTTCGAGCGTGCTCGACCAGGGCGGCCGGGACGGATACGGCGGGCGGAGCGGGCGAGGCGGACGGAGCGGGCACAGTCGGTGGGGCGGGTGCCGGATTTGCGACCGGTAGCGCGGGCGGCTCAGGGGTGGGGGCGAGATCGGGGCCGGAGTCGGAAGTGGATTCGGCGTCGTCCTCCTGGTCCACGCCCGTGGCGACGCCCTCCAGGTCTTCCGCCACGTCCCCCACGGCTTTCGGCGCCGAATGTGCGAGGAGTGTTCCGCCGAGGAAGGCGACCGCGGGCCAGCCCGCGACGAGGATGCGCAGCCAGGCCGGCACGTGGTCCAGGTCGAGCAGTCCGGCGGTGGCGACGTTCGCCCCGAGGGATGCGGCCAGGGCGATGACGAACCAGCACCAGCCGGAGGCTTTGGCGTGGCCGGTCCGCAGTCGGCGCCAGGCGGCGACGAGCAGCAGGTCGACCGATACGGGATACGCCCACGCCTTCCATCCGTCCTGTCCGGCCGCGAGGGCGATGTCGTGCAGGTGGGCGAAGGACAGCGCGGCGGCGATGACCGCTTGGACGAGCACCGCGTCGACGCGGGCCAGCAGGGCGCGCATGCTGCGGCTCCTTCCTGTTCCAGGCATGGCAGGGGTAGGGATGTGGCGCGAGGCGGTCACGCCGACCGGGGTGGAGCGAGATAGCGGCTTGCGACTCAGTCGGTCACGGGCCGCGGCTGCACGACCGGGCCCGGGGACTCGACCGGCCGTACGGGCACGGCGGGCCGGAAGGGCTTGAGCGCGGGCAGGTCGGGGACCAGGTGGGCCGAGGCGTGGCAGGTCTCGGCGGCGGCGCCGAGGGAGAGATACGGGGTGCGGATGCGGGACCAGCCGCCGGAGGTGTCACCGACGACGGCCAGGCCGGGCCGTTCGGGAGCGATGGCGCAGGCGGCGGCGACTGCTTCGGGGGCGATGTCGCCGAGCGCCATCTTGGCGGAGGCTTCGTCGTTGACGCGGTGGCAGACCCGGCCGGTGAGCTGGGCCCGCAGCATGGTCGCGCCCTTGCCCAGTTCGGCGCCGAAGCGCTGTCCGCACACCTCCAGGTAGATGCCGGCCGCACGGCCGAGCTGGGCGAGGCGGATGAGCTGGGTGACCATCTCGTCCCGCCGTTCCTCGTCCTTCCTTGTGGCGACGAGGAAGAGTTCCGCCACCTCGTCCACGAACAGCACGACGGGTACGGGCCGCTCGTCCTCGGGCAGACCCCAGATGTCGGAGGTGATCTCCTCGTCCGGCGTGCCCGACGCGATGCCCTGCCGGGCCTTGATCAGGTCGTAACGGTCCTCCATTTCCCTGATGAGCACGGGCAGCAGTTCGGCAGCCTGTTCGGGGTCGGTGGCGAGCGCCGACAGCCGGGCGGCGAAGGGCGCCAGCTCCACACCGCGCTTGCAGTCGATGCCGACCAGGGCGACGGGTTGCCGGGCGAGTCCGGCGACGAGGTGTCGCAGGTACATGGACTTGCCCGACAGCGTGGCGCCGAGAGTTAGTTGGTGGGGAACGGCGGCCCGGTAGTCGCGTACGAAGGGCGTGGCGTCCTACCGTAGCGCGACCGGTATCTTCAGCGTCCCGGTCGGCGACTTGCGCGGCATGCGGACCTTGCGCAGCACGTCGAAGCCGACGAGCCGCAGTTCGACGACACCGGGCTTGACGGTCGTGACGTACACGGCGTGGACGCCCCAGGCATGCCGAAGCCGTTCGGCCGAGGCTGCGATGTCGGCGGGTTCCTGTCCCGGGGCGAGCCGCAGCCGGAGCCGCAGTCCGGTCGAGGTGGGCCGGATGACGCCCCGGCGCGGCGGAACGGGCCGAACCTCGCGCCGGGTGGTGGCCTTGACCGCCAGGACCCGCAGCCGGGAGGGAGCGACGGTCAGGCCGCAGGCTTCCATGACCGAGCTGTACGAGCTGAGCAGCCGGGCCGTGGACAACGGCAGTCCGACAGCGGACCAGTAGACCCCGGGATGGTTGCCCCGGGAGTAGGCGGCCCCACCGCCGAGCGCGGCGACGGGACCACCCACCTCCAGAAGCGTTGCCAGGTCGGTCATCAGGCCGAGGCCCCCATGGCGACGGGGAAGGCGGCCGGGGTGACGGCGGCGGCACGGTAGGCGATGCCGTGGCGCTGCTGTCCGTTGAACACGCTCTCCCATGGCCGGGCCACCAGGCCGGGCAGCGAGACCGGGGCACCGAGCGCCAGGCCCTCGGAGACGCCGCTCTCCGGGATGGTGACCTTGATCAGGGACGACTCCCCTTCCTCGATGTAGACGACGCCGATCGTCATCAGTGCCTCGCCGCTGTTGACGTCCTTGGCGATCTCGCCGGTCTGGCGGTCGCGGACCTTGGGTTCGGGCGCTTCGGTCAGCAGGATCGTCGCGGCCGAGGTCTCCACACGGATGGTGCGCAAGGCTTCTTCCTATCTACTCGTCTAGATGAGTGGCAGTCTGCGAACCCGATGACGCCGGGAACGCGGTCTACTCTGACACACAACTTACCCACTCGTCTATACGAGTATGTGTGTTGGGCTATACGAGTCCAGAGAAGTGGCCTCGCGCACCGCGGGTTACGTCGCCGGGAGCTGGTACGACAGCACGTACGCGTCCGCCGCCATGACGGTGTCGCAGACCTCTACGGGCCGCTTCTCGGTGTCGTACGCGGTACGGATCAGGTGGATCACCGGCACACCGGACGCGAGATGCAGCGTCTTGACCTCGGACGGCGAGGGCATCCGGGCCCGAATCTCCTCCTCGAAGTGGTCGAGGTGGTGACCCAGTTCCTCAAGGCGGGCATAGATGCCACCGGGGCCGGGGTTCGGCTCGGCGATCTGCGTACCGCGGGCGATGTCGAGGGGCAGGTAGGAGGTGGCGAACTCGACCGGGCGGCCGTCGAGCAGATACCGGCGCCGCCGAGCCAGCACACGCCGTACGGAACCGAGCCGGGCGGAGATGTCCTGCGTGGCCTTCTCTTCCTTGACCTCCAGGCTGTCCACCTTCGGGTGACTGCCGGCAGCGTCCGCCTCGACAATGAACGCGGACTTCCCCCGCTCACGGTGGCGCCGGGCGAACCGGTCGGAGGCGAGCCGCCGCACAGGCGGTCGCGGCCGGACGAACACGCCCTTGCCGTGCTCGGCGTGCACCAGACCCTCACCCTGGAGGACCGAGAAGGAGTTCCGAACGGTCATCCGGGATACGCCGTAGTGCTCGACGAGCTCGGCTTCCGAAGGCAGCTTCTCCCCTTCCTTGAAGCGCCCACGGTCGATGGCCTCGCGCAACTGGTCGGCGATCTGCCGGAACACCGCACGATCGCTCGTGGGATCCAGGCCACCGAGCAGGGACGGAAGAGAGGTCACGAGTACTCCTTTAGGTATCTAGACGAGTGGGCGAGTGTTGTTGCTACGGTTGAGAGCCTAGCCATCTGAGAGGGCCGAGGAACGTGACCACTGACCGTCCGCACTCCGTGAGCGTTGCCGGAGTCATCGTCGACGACCAGGGCCGGGCCCTCTTGATCAAGCGGCGCGACAACGGCCACTGGGAACCCCCGGGTGGCATCGTCGAGCGGGAGGAAACCCTCCCCGAAGCGCTTCAGCGGGAAGTCCTCGAAGAAACCGGCATCAAGATCGCGCTTCCCGCGACCCTCACCGGCGTCTACAAGAACATGACGGGCCTGATCGTCTCCCTGGTCTTCCGCTGCGAGGCCGCCGACGGCACACCCACCACCGGGGACGAGACCCGCGCACTGCGATGGGCCACCCGCGAAGAAGTCCATGACCTCGCCGACGAGGCGTACGCAATCCGTGTCCTGGACGCTCTGGACGCGTTGTTCCCGCCGGCCGTCCGCGCACACGACGGCGTCAAACTCGTCTAGCCCGAACCCGCTGCACATGGCGGCCTACCAGCACGAAGGAACTTGTATGCACGAGTATACGAGCACCGCCCGGGTCTGGGGACTCACTTGCCCAGGTTTCCCGGAAGAGGTCAGCAGGGCCCGCCGCTGGACACGGGACATCCTCAGAGGTTCACCCCTGGCCGAGGACGCCGAACTGATCGTGAGCGAGCTGAGCGCGAACGCGATCCTGCACACCGCCAGCGGCCGGCACTCGGGCAGCTTCCATCTGGCACTCGCGCTCTCATCACAGATGGTCGCCCTGTCGGTCACGGACGACGGAGGCACCGGCCAGGCCCCGAAGGTCGAGCGCCAGGACCAAGAGGCGGAACACGGCCGGGGACTGAGCATGGTCAGCGCGCTCGCCCACCGGGTCGTGATCCACGACAGCAACGGGGGCCGCACGGTCACCGCGCAACTTTTCACCGGGGCCCGCCCAGGAGGCCATCCATGCTGACGGACCAGCCGCGGTGGGGCTACTGGTGCGAGTGCTGGACGCAGGACACCACCGAAGGAGCGGAACCGGAGCTCCGGGCATCCTTCGACGCACACTCGGCACCGCAGGCAGACAGGTGGGTAGCGGTGGCACTGCGCACCATCTCACCAGCCCTCGACACCGACGCATCCGACGAAGCTTGGAGGTGGCTGTACGAGGGCCGCATCCAGACCCGACGAGCCCTCTTACAGATGCAGCCCTGCACCGTCTCAGTAACCCACGCCAGCACCCGCATCACCTGGACGATCCGCCCAGTCCTCTTCGTACCCCTCGCCCACCGACAGGGCATCGAACTCCCACCTTGCGCACACGACTTCAAGCCCCAGCAGACGCAGCAACCCGACTGAGTTACAACTTTCTCTACTGGTTCAAGGCGGCTCGCTCCGCTCACCGCGCGCGGCCCGGCCCCCGGCCGGGCCTGCGCTCCTGTCTCCGCCCCGCTCCAGCCCGACCCGCGGCCGTGCCGCGCGCACTGCATGCAGCCGCCTGATGCTGGAGAAGGGGCACATCGTGGCTGGGGCAGTCGGCTCCGCGGCTTTTCGCAGCCACTCCGGCGCGAGTCTCGGAGATCATGACCTCAACGTCGTGCTTTACCGGGCAGGTCCACATACCGCCCGAGCACCGCAAGCTTACGGGGCCATGATCACTCGCGCCAAAGCAGCGCCACCCGAACGCCGCTCCACCGACCTGGGCGAATCCCGCTGCATTCAGATACCGAGGCGACCCAGAATGAAGTTCGTGAACTGTTGGCTCTTTGCCGCTTTTTCGAGCGTCGTGTTGCCGCTCTGCAAGTAGGACGCGGTCAGTCCTTTCAAAACATCAAGGCGACTCTCGAGAAATGCCGGGTCGAGCTCTACATCAGCACCTACCACGCGCTTCAACTGTTGGGGATCATGAATCCGGCCACCCGCAAGTTCAACCGCTACCAACATCGACAGGTGAAATTTCAGATTGTTTCGCTCACCTTGAGTGGCATTCGCAAGCTCTGAGTGCAGGAATACATCCACCTTTCGCTGCGTCTGAGCTGCCCAGAGAAACACACTGAGGTCAACCTTCGGATTGAATACCTGCAGATAATCGTCATCATTCTTCAGTAGCGACGAGGGCTTTCCCCGCGCCTTGTCGGGTCGACACAACCCTACAGCCGTCAAAGCTTGCCCCAGCAAAGGGATTCCAATGATTTTTGCTGGATCCTTACCTTCATTCTTGTAGAAGTTCTTACGGCGGTCGTAATACCAACCGTTAACGAGGAAGTAATCTTCGATATTTCGCTGAATCTCATCGGTGGCCCGAAGCGAGGCGTCATTGACAGGGGTCTGCCTGTTGGTAGCCCTAATTACCTGATCGCGCGTCTTTCGGTCGATGGTAGAGATGATGCGGACCAGGAGCATGCGATCTCCGATCGGAGCTTTCCCGTTCCCTCTCAAAACCTCGTAGATGGTGTGACTCGTCTGCAAGCCATTTACGATCTGAATGTCTGTCAGGGTATAGGTCTTCCCCCCGGTGGTCGCATCGCTACAAATGATAGTGACCCCGTTATTCAGCCACCAAAACTCAGGACTGTCAGGATTCTCAAGCGTTCGTCGAATTTCTTGATTTACGGTAACGGGCCCTTGATAATCCCTCACGTTCCAATCAAACAAGTACCGGCGTAGCTTGCCGTGTTCGTCCGTGATCAAGTCGAAGTAGTCGGCCAGACGCACTAGGGCTACGTGCGAGTTGCCACTAGTGGCGTTTTCCTGAAACTTCATCGGTAGAGCGTAAGAAGGCTTCTCATTGTAACGTGCGAGAAGCTCACGATCCCCAAGCAAGTCGCACTGTACAGCTGCCCCCGGCGGAAAAAGATCGAGCAGTGCTTGACGAAGCATGCCCTGCTTTACCAAAACCTGTGGAGCAACTCCCTGCACATCTCCCGGCGTGGCATACACAACATTAACGGAAATCTTGGGCCTGCGAACGAGAAGTTTCTCCCAAGCCCGCCGGAACAGATCCACCCGAGATAGCAGGCTCTCGTTATAAAGCCCTTGCAGCTCTTCAAGATCTTGATTCAGATCCAGGATTCGTCGAAGGGTATTTTCCAGCTTATCAAGCGCAGCTTCTTCGAAAGATGCACTGCGTTTGGCTTGAATAACCCACAGTTCAAGGAGTCGCTCTTGCGAGAAGTCACTCGGTCGGCGATGCTCTGAGAAAAGGTCAGAATCTTCATCCAAGAGATTGTCATCCCAGAAGGTGAAGATCGAGTCGATTCCACCATCTTGACCGGAACCCACAATTCCGTCCTGAATATTCTCCAGGCCGAGTCCATAAGGCCGCAGGGACAGCTCGGAGGCGAAGATTTCGAACGCCGTATCTCCCGAAGATCGCGGTACATTTTCCTGATGCCAGCTTTCAAAGATCCGCATGAGCAGAGTGCGGGCATTGGTTTGGGGAGCCGGCATATCGGAGTCTCCTAGCTAAGGGAGTGCCTGCGCAACCTAGCGCATCCTTCACGGTCAAAGAGTAGGGCAGGTCTGCCGGATTCTCTCTGAGTTTCGTTAACTCGTCCATCGGTGGCGGCGAGCGATCGGCACCAGCGTCCAAGAGGCACGGGTACCGCGGCAAACATGTGGCCGACCGTGCAGGGACCGGCTAGGAACAGCAGACACCAGTACGTCGGCCAAGCACGCTGAGCGCTGCGTCGAGCGTGCCAGAACCTTGCCAGGTCGTGCGAGGAGCACCGAGTGGGCACCAACTTGGCATTCAGGCATGCATCAACACCACGCACGTGCAGGTCAGCGCCACCCCCAAATCCATCTGAACTTCCCAAGCTGATAGCTCACGCTCCGTGGTGACGGTGCCGACCGTAGCGGGTTGGTCTGGTCGACGGCGCAAGCCGGTAGCGTGGCTGAGACAGGCGGGGGTACAGCGAGACACACGCGCGCCTGGTCGATCGGCGCGCCCGCCGTTGTGGCTGACTGTCGTCGGTTGAGGTTCGTGCCACAACCGTGCCAGATGCAGGGGTCAGTCAAGGTCAACACCGGCGCCCCGCGGTCGAGTACACGCCCCCTTCCTCAGCCGGCGAAGGCGCAGCTCAGCCACCAGATCACCCAGCCTCTCTCCTAAAGCGGGTGTCGCAGGTTCGAATCCTGCCGGGGGCACACGACACAGGACCGGTTCGCAGGGCTTGATTCCCTCGAACCGGTCCTGCTGCGCGATCACATCCGTGCCACGGGCGGACCATGAAGTTCGGTGCCCGGTGTGCTCCTACCGCACCAGTGCCCTGCCGTCAGCCTTCGTGGGGCAGCCTCGGGCGGGTGACCGGCACGACGGTGAGGAGATCATCCAGCCCTTTGAAGTCGTCGGGGTTGGTGGTGAAGAGGGGAAGGTTCTCAGCCACGGCGATGGCAGCGATCATCAGGTCGGCCACCCGGCGGCGCGGCTTGCGGCCCGCACTGATCACCGCGGCACAGATGCGACCGTAGATGCGGGCCGCCTCGGCGTCGAAGGGGATGGGGTCGAACTCGTTCTCGGCGCGTTGCAGGACGTCGAGCCTGCGGGCGCGTTCGGTGTGTTCGTCGTAACTGCTCTGTTCGTCGTTGCGACGGACCTCGTGCGGACCGGCGGACAATTCGGCCAAGGTGATGGCGGTGATCGCCATTTCGTCCGGTAGCTCCTCGGGGGCCACCCAGCGGCGCAGAACCATGATGTTGGTGTCGAGGAGGCCCTGCTGATGCGTCGAGCGGTCAGCGGTCATAGGGGTCGTCCGGGTAGGTGTCGGCCGTGGCGTCCTGATCGGCACGGAACCGGTCAGGGTCGATGCCGGGGGCGCTCCTGGACATCGCGGCGAACTCCTGGCGGGAGACGAACCGACGGCGTCGACGCAGCGGGACGAGCTGGCCGATCGGATGCCCGTCGCGGGTGACGGTGAACGACTGACCGCCCTGTATGGCATCCATGATCTCTCGGGACCGGCTGCGTAGATCCCGTTGGGTAATTTCGGGCTGAACGCTCATACCGGCCAAGGTAGCACCCGGTGCTACCAGGTGACACATGACGGCCGAAGGCTTACGCCGACAAACCTTCGGCCGTAGCGGCCGGGTATGGCCTTCGCTGATCGATCTGGCTAGGGCTACGGCTGAGAAGGCCATCTGACATCCATAGCTGACATCAACGACGTCGGACGGGGACACCCGTCAGCGCCTCCCGCTGGCCGTCGCGTAAGTCGACGACAGCAGTCGGACCGCGCTCGGACCGAACTCCCAAAGCGGGTGTCGCAGGTTCACATCCTGCCGGGGGCACAGACTGCACGGCAGGTCAGAAGGGTTCCCGCCCCTCGTTCTCATCGAATGGAAGGCCACTTTCATGGCCGGAGACCACATCGAGTCCACTTCCCCGGATGATCATGACCGCGATGCACTCGAAAGGGCGACTGGACGCGATGCAGAGGCCACATTGAGCGGCCTGGTCGGGAGGGGCAGGCACGCCTCCCGCGCCAGGGGCAGAGGCGGGCCTGTACGCCGCTGGCACGGCCGGCGTGAACGTGCCGGCGACGCCGACGGGAGTCAGGGGAGCAGGTGCGGAGGCGTCGCGGGCGTCGACCGGTGCGGCGCGGGCGGGCACCAGCTCGGGTGCAGCTTAGGGTTCGGGGCGGCGCCGGTCGGCGAGTCCACCGGAACTTCCTCGACGTCGCCCTCGATGGGCTGGTGGCAGTGGTCGCAGGTCGTCATGACGATGTCCTCTCCAGGGTGCGTGGTTTCGTGCCGCGTCGGGCTATGCGCCACTGCGCGGCGAACCGCGCTCCGCGCCGGCACCGGCCGTGCTTACAGCGGCGGCACCCCACGCAGTGGTTCCGTGGCCGTCGCGCCCCTTCCCGGGTGGCAACGGCTACGGAACCTGCCCCTTCAGCGGCTGCCGAAGAAGGCGGCCAGCTCGCGTTCCCTTGATGTCATGCGGCGCCGCTTGCTCTTGCGCAGAACGGCATGGAACGTGTCCGCTGCCATCCGCTGATGCCGCAGCCACTCCGGCGTCTCCCCCATCAGCGACCACAAAATGCTCGTCGCCTCATCAGGAGCCCGCATCAGCAGATGCGCCTGCGCCACGTCCAGCAGATGGCGGCGCATGAACACCCGGCCCTTCGCGTCCACTGCGGCCGGCATCCGCTCCGACAGCCGCAGCACCCGGTCCGGCCGGTCCGCCACCAACTGGTTCTCGATGCCCTGGAATGCGACCGTGCGCCAGTCGAACCGGCCCCACGAGGACACGGCTACCGCTTGACCGCCTCCCAGCGCGGCGCCTGCCGTGCGGCCGAGCCGCAGAATCTCCCGAGCCTGTCCAGGCCGGTTGTTCCGTGCCGCCGTCGCGCTCCCGTGGACCAGCAATTTTCCCCACGCCCCGAGGGTGCGCTTGGTCGCCCGGGAGATTCGTGGCTCCACTACGTCGGCAGTGGCCACGCTCACCTGCTCCGCCTCATCCAGGCGCCCCTGACGCATCAGCAGCCAGCCCTGCTGATAGACGGCTGCTGCCACACCCCCCATGTCGTCCACCCGTACCGCGTCGCCGATCGCGTCCCGCAGGGCGGTGTGCGCCAGGTCGTAGGCGCGGATCTGCGTCAGGTAACGGCCGGCCATTTGGAGCACGTCGGATCGGATCCGGATGGCCTCGGTCTGCTCGACCCCGTTGTCGAAGTGGGCGACGGCGGCATGGGCGGCGTGGACGAGCGCGGGGAGGAACTCGGCAACGTAGCCGTAGTGGTCGCGATGGTAGGCGGTACCGACCTCGGCGGCCGTGGACCGGAGCCGGTCCAGATCGGGCTCCGTGGCGACGGTGCCGATGAGCCGGCCGGTGAAGGTGACGGGGGGCGCGATGGCCTGCCGGAGCGGCATGAGGTCGATGTTGTCGTCGTCTCGACGGGTGGTGGCGTGCGGGGCGGCCGAGTCCAAGAGGGCGCTGGTGCGGGCGCCGAGGGCGCGGGCGAGGGCGTGGTAGGTGTCGAGGCGCGCGGTGCCTCCGCGTTCGAGCTTCTTCACGACTCCGATGCTGAGTCCTGCGCGTTCCGCGAGGCGTTCCTGGGTGAGGCCGCGTGCGAGGCGGAGTGCTTTGAGGTGCGCGCCCGGGTGGGGCGGCGCGGTGTCCGTGGGCTCGGGCATACCGGACTCCGTTCTGACCTAGACACTCGGAACGCTACTCCGCTGCTGTGGCGGAGGTTTGACAGTTGCGCCCCCTGCGTCTGGCTGTATGCCTGTGCCGGAGGCGCTTTCGCGTGACGCGACTCCGGACGGACGAAAGCGGCCCCGCCCTCCAGGGAGGACAAAGCCACTGGCCGTTCGTGTCAGGAGCCGGTGCGCATGTGCTCGCGCACCCGCTCGTCGATGTCCTCAGGCTTTGTGCTGATCCCGGAGTCCCGCACACGGCCGATGAGCCGGTCGACCGTCCAGGAGTAGGCGAGCACCAGACCGGACAGGGTGTCGAGGCACCGCTCCTGCCGCTCCGCCTCGGCCCGAAGAGGTGAGCGGGGCCCGCCGCTGGACGCGCGACATCCTCAGCGGCTCACCACTGGCGGAGGACGCCGAGCTGATCGTGAACGAACTGAGCGCGAACGCGATCCTGCACACGGCCAGCAGCCGGCCCGCCGGGAGCTTCTGTCTGGCGGTCGCGGTCTCCGCCCGGGTCGTCGCCCTGCCGGTGACCGACGACGGGGGGCGCCAGCACCGCGCCCAAGGCCAAGCACCAGGACGACGACCAGGACCAGAACCAGGAAGAGGAGTACGAGGCGGAGGCCGAGCACGGCCGGGGGCTGGGCATGGTCTGCACGCTCGCCCACCGGGTGGTGGTCCACAACGGTGGGCAACGGCATGCGGAGCATCCTGCCGCGTCACGCTCGACCCCGACCATCCGTTTATCCGTATGGCCGGGGGCCGTAAGTCCCGGGTGACGCCGGACGCGCCCTATGGGGGTGAGTCAGCAGTACGCGGTTCGCTTTCTTTCACAGATCCAGCCAGCTCCGTGATCAGGCATGCGCCAGATGCCGCCAGTCGGACGCGCGCCCGTAGAGTCGCTGCATGGTGACTGCGACTGTCCGTGAGTGGTACGACGAGGAAGGGTGGGGGGTGCTCGACTCTCCCGAGACACCAGGCGGTTGTTGGGGGCACTACTCCGACATTCAGTCGAAGGGCTTCCATACGCTGTCGCCAGGGCAACGTGTAGATCTCCAATGGGAGGCCCCTGGTTTCAAGCAGGACGGCTACGTCTACCGGGCAGTGAACATAGTGCCTCGGCCTGCCTGACATCCACGTCTGTCATCCGCGTCTGTCATCCGCGTCTGTCATCCGCGTCTGTCATCCAGAGGGCATCTACGAGTCGTCAACCGCTGGCTGCCGAGCGCGGCGCGTCTCCCGCCGTCTCACGAGCCTCGGGTGTCTGCCGCTGAATCCGGTCACGGGCCCATGTGGATGTGGGCGGACCAGAGGGTCGGGAATCTGGGGTAGCGGGCTCGGATCAGGCGGATCGCCTCGTGTACGGCGGCGGCGGTGCGGGTGGGGTCGTAGGCGGCTGCGGCGAGGCGCGTGTAGATGTGTTCGGCGATCTCGGCGGCGATGGTGTCGTTGATCTGCCACAGCGTCCCGACGACCTGCGGGAAGCCGGCGAGCTGGAAGGCGGTGACGGCGTGCAGGGCCTCGTCGGCGAGGTCGTTCCTGGTCACGGCGGTGCTGCAGGCTGAGAGGTAGGCGAATTCGGGCTTCTCCAGGCGTAGCCGGGAGATCTCCAGCACGTTGAGCGGGTTGACGGCGTGGTCGTGGACCAGCAAGTGACTTCGGTAGGGGTCGTCGGGATCTGTGCCCGCGTGGCAGGCGAAGTGCGCCCAGGGGTGGGTGGCAAGGCCGGTGAGTACAGCCTCGCGGGTCGCCTCCTCCCCGACCAGGCCGTCCAGTACGGGGAAGTGCTGAGCCAGGTGCTCGTACTCGGTCCGGGCACCCGGCAGGTCCCGCGCGCCCGGCGTGTGCGGCATGGCGACCGCCAGTACCCGCGGGGAGCCGGGCTCGCCGGACCGGGTCCTCCGCCGGGCGTGCTGGGCCCTGGCGTGGGACAGGGCGCGGACGGTGGGGACGTACGAGGACACGGCTCTGTCCATGACCGTACGGCGAGAGGCGCCACCGGAGGTCCCGGAGAACCCCGAGGTCGCCGAGGCCCCGGAGCCTTCGGAGGGCGTCTGAAGGTGAAGGTGGTGGCCGGCGGCGTGCAGCGGAAAGTGTGCCAGCGGGCCGCAGGGAATCCACCACATACGCCGCGTGCCGGATGTGCCGGGTTCGCTGGATGCGCCGGGTGCCGGCAAGGGCCGCGTGACGTCGAGGAGGTCGAATACCGGTTTCGCCACGGCGTCCCAGAGCCAGGGCAACGTGTCCTCGGACATGACGCGTTCGGCCTCGATCCGGGCGTCACGGGAGTTGCCGCTCCGCGCCAGGAGGTAGCGCATGTCGCTGAGGCGGTCGTGGACATCGTCGTGGTCGACGTCGGGCAGTTCGCACACCTGGATGCCGTCGGTGGTCAGTACGAGGGCGTCGCACCGGTACGGGCTGATGTTGACCATGACGATGGGGCCGCTGTGCGCTTCGGCTGTCATCGCAGCGGCTTGCGGGGGCAGCAGGAAGCGCTCCAGACCGGGTAGCGTCCGGATCTCTGCCACCAGATCGTCCAGCTCCTGCGCCAGCTTGCGGCGGAGGTCCGGATCGTCCTCGCCCCCGGAACGCCCGTCGGAGCTTCCGGAACGCACGTCGGAGCCCCCAGAGCGCCCGGAGCGCCCGGAGCCCCCAGCAGCATCGAAAGCCCCAGAGGCCCCGGTCGAGTCGTCCAACCCCGCGCACAACCGGTCGAAGCGGTCCGCCAGTTCCGGCGCGCGTTCCCGCAGCTCGGTGAGGTCCGTTCGGGATTCCAGGGCCTGTGCCAGGAGGACACCGCGTCCCATTTCGAGTACTTCGGCTGCCCGGTCCGGCTGTCCGGTGGCAAGTGCGCAGGCCGCCGCGTCGCTCGCCAGACGTGCGTACTCGGCCATCCATCGCGTCGCGTCGGACGGCGCGAGGCCACGGGCCGCCAGGCGGGGCAGCAGTGCCACGCCGAGTGCGAGTCCACGCGCCGCCTGCTCGGGGCGGCCGGTCGCCATCGCCAGTTCGCCCCATTCCCGGGCGGCGGAGAGCCGGACCGCCGTCGGGGCGCTGCCCCTGCACGCCGCCGTCTCCAGCAGGCCGAGCGCCTCCTCGACGTGCCGTCCGTCCCTCGCGGTCACACCGTGGCCGTGGATGCTCAGTGACAGCGCCAGATTCACTTCGCACTGTGCCCGGAAGGCGTGGTCCTCGGCGGTCCCGTCGACGGCGGCACGGCCGGCCGAGACCGCCTCCCGCCACGCGGCCGTGTCCCCCGACAGGTCGAAGTACAGGCGTAGGGAGTTGCCGAGGTTGGTCAGTACGGCGGCCCGGTGGCGGCCGCCCGTGCCGGACGCGAGGTCCGCCACTTCGCGCTCGACGGCGATGGCGTCCCGCAGAGTGCCGAGGTTCTTGGTGCGGTGGGCCTTGGCCTTCAGCACGACGGCGAGGTTCGCCAGGTACATCCATCGATCCGGGTAGTCCTCGGGTGTCGCCGCCACCGCCGCACCGCCCAGCTCGATCGCGCGGTCCAGGGCGTGCGGGTCCCCCACCCGGTGGAAGCGCTGGTTCAGCATGCGCACGAGGGTCGACCGGTAGAGCGGTCCGTCGGGGTGATCGGCGGGCGTGAGGTCGACCACGGCGCTCGTCACCTCGATGGCCTCGTCGAGCGCGCCCATGTCCCCGGTACGTTCGGAGAGCACGTCGAGCAGGGTGCCCAGGTTGTACAGAGCGGTCCGTTGGACCGGTGCACCGCGCGGCGCCGCCCCTACCGCGCCGCGCGACACGGCGATCGCCTCGTTCAGGACCGACTGGTCGCCGGTGCGCTCGAACTGGTGGCGCAGCAGGATCGTGGAGTTGACGAGCACCGCCGAACGGTCCCGGCCGGACTCCGGTACCGCCTCCCGCGCGGCGGTACTCAGCCGGAGGGCCTCGTCCAGCAGGGCGCCGTCGTCCGTGTGCTCGTACAGCATCCGCAGGGAGTCGGCCAGCCCGCCCCAGGACACGTGCCGCCCGGTGTCGGCCGGCGACACCTCGCGGACCACCTCCCTGCCGATGTCGACCGCCTCTCGCAGGTGCCGGACATCGCCCGTGCGCCGGAACAGCGCTCGGAGGGACTCGGCCAGGTTGTGCGAGGACATCATCCGGTCCACGCCGACGGTGGAAGCCTGCTCCACCGCGCCACGGGCCACCGCACCATTGGCCACCCCGTCACGGGCCACCGCACTACGGCCCACCGTGACGGCCTGCTGAATGTCGGCGAGTTCCCCCGTGTGTTCGTACAGGCGTTGCCAGGCCATTCCCAGCGCCCGCAGCCGGCCGGCGAGCAGGGCGGCATGCGGCGCCGCATGCGTTGCGGCATGCGGCGCGTCATGCGCTCCGGCATGCGGTCCGGCATGCGATGCGGTGTCAGCCACCGCGTTGCGCGCGGCGCTGATCATCAGCCGCGCGCTGTGCGCGTCGGCTCCCTCGTCGAGGTGCAGGGTCAGCGCCTGGAGCAGGTCCTCCCAGGTGGCCTCGCCGTCCGGTCTCAGGGGCGCCCCGGGCGGTCGCGGCACCGGTTCCGGCAAGGGCAGCTCGGGTCGTATCAGGCTCACCAGGACGAGCAGTGCCGTGGCCGTCCGTACTTCTGGCAGCGCGCGCTGGTCGGCGAGGGCCAGCCCGCGCTGCCAGTGCAGCATCCCGACCAGGTGGCAGGTCTCCACGAGGTCCCGGGTCCGGGTGGTACCGGCGAAGAGTTCCACCGCCTCGGTCAGGGCAGCGGGGTCGAGCAGGCCGTACGGGCCGGCCGAACCGTCGAGCCTGGCCCGGACAGCCGCCACCCACCGTTCCCGCATGCGTCCCCCAACACCCCTCAAACACAACCGATTTCACGGTAAACACAACTGATTTCACGGTGCGCGTCACTCAACCTCGCGTTCGCGCGTGCACCATACGGCCCAGCACGTAACGTGGCCACATGGCAGATCTGGTCGAGACCCTGTCCCGCGTTCTTCTGGACACCAGCGAGACACTGCTCCGGGAACAAGGGGCCTGCCCCCGGCCCCAGGTCCACGTGGTGGCCGAGGACATGGAACAGCCTTACGTCGGCTTCGTCACCTGCCGGCTTTTCTACCGTGGCGCGGACGCGGCGGCCGCACTCGCGAATCTGGGACTGTTCCCCTCGGTCTTCAGGGCGACGCGCCTCCTCGTCGTATGGGAGGACTGCGACCTGCGTACGGCGTTGGAGCTACCGGGAGAGTCCTTCCCGACCGGCGTCGTCATCCTCGACGCCGGCCTCGATCGGCACACCCTGAACTGGCACCCCTTCGACATCGAGATCGGCGGCACCAGTCCGCACGGCATACCCACGGTCGTCCCGCACTGGGGCACACCGGCCCGCTACGAGAACGTGCGACTGCTGGCGCCGATCGAGGAACTACTGCGGCTGTGGCGGGAGTTCCGGACCGAGGACATCCAGGAGACGGTGACCGAACTCCAGGAAGCGGGATACGAGTTCAGCATGGTCAAGCGGTGAGAACGCGTCAGTCGTTGCCCGTGCGCGGCCGCTGCTGAGCGGCGGAATCGGGCGCGGACGCACCCGCGGGCCCCTGGGGCGGCTCCGGCGGTTCCTCGGGGGTGTCGGCTCCCCCCTGCGGCTGATACCCACGCACGCCATCGGGATCAGCCAGGAAGGCCCGTTCCCACGGCGTCAGTTCCTCCTCCTGCGGTGCTGTCATCCCGCCCCCTCACGGTTCGCTGTTCCGGGACCTTCACCATCTCCACCACGTCAACGTCGGCCATGCGCAGATAGATCCCGCCGGTGTGCTCCACCTTGGACCCGAAGGAGCCGTCCGCACCCATCAGGTACGACGCCTGCAGATACAGGTCGGCTTCCTGGGGATGGCCCGAGGCGTACGACCGGGTGCCGTACCAGCCGCCCACCCACGTACCGTCCTTCAGCCGCGCCCGGATGAAACGCGGACCGCTGTCGGAGTGCGGGCCGAAGGCGTAGTCCCAGGCCGTCGGCACCGGCCGGTAGACGGAGTGGGCGCGGCGCCGCTCCCGGTACGAGACCGCCGCGGCGGCGGCAGCCGGTACGACGACGAAGAGCAGCAGGGCCCATCCGCCGACCGCCCGCGGGCTCTCCGCGGCCAGCGCACCGAGGCCGGACCGCTCGGCCCGGCGCCACGCCCGGACCAGGGCCGGCCCGGCGATGACCGCGTACACCCCGTTCAGAACGACACTGGCGGTGAGGGCCCGCAGCATCCGCTCGCCGAGCTGCGCCTCCGCGGCGACCGGCCCCCGCCAGCGCTCACGCAGGAACTGGTAGGTCAGCCCAGGCAGAACGAGCAGCACAAGGGCCAGCAACTGACTGGTCGTGGACGGTGGTTGCATACCTCCCCCAGCTCATCGAGCCCCAGCTCATAAAGCTCCGCTCATAGAGCCCCGAAAGTCTCCCACATGGATCACGTCCCGGTATGACCGTGTCCGACCTTCGAAACATTCGAAGACCGTGATCCGGCATCCATCCCGCTGGCACCGGACTTCAGTAATTCACCTCCATCCACTCTCCGCCACACGCCATTGAGCAGCGCATTCACACCCACCCACAAGATTCCTGACGCGCGAATGTTTCGAGATGAATACCGAAACTATTGACAGTCCGTGGGGCCAGCTCAAAACTGTCGCCGTCGGCGGGGCTCAATCCCCGTCGATGCGGGTCGGTGTCACCGCGACCCGCGACGCCACGCGCGGTCGCCGTCACCCGTGGGTCATCGACAGCCCGCGGGTTCGGATCACGCCGCCTGGCTCCCGTCGGCCCCACACGGACGAGGAGGAAGCACGCACATGAACGACGCACCCGCACCCGCACCCGCACTCCGCACCCACCGCAGAGGCGGCCGCCTCAGGCTGCTGATCAGCGGTGTCTGCGCCACCCTGCTGGTCGCTCTGGCGGCCATGACCCTGCCCGGCACCGCCCACGCCGACACGGTCGTCACCACCAACCAGACCGGCACCAACAACGGCTACTACTACTCGTTCTGGACCGACGCACCCGGCACGGCCTCCATGAACCTGGCCGCCGGCGGCGGCTACAGCACCTCCTGGAGCAACACCGGCAACGTCGTCGCCGGCAAGGGGTGGGCCAACGGCGGACGCAAGAGCGTGACCTACTCGGGCACCTTCAACCCGTCCGGCAACGCCTACCTCGCGCTCTACGGCTGGACTGCGAACCCGCTCGTCGAGTACTACATCGTCGACAACTGGGGCACCTTCCGGCCCACGGGAACCTTCAAGGGCACCGTCACCAGCGACGGCGGTACGTACGACATCTACAAGACGACGCGGTACAACGCCCCGTCCGTCGAGGGCACCAAGACCTTCGACCAGTACTGGAGTGTCCGGCAGTCCAAGCGGACCGGTGGCACCATCACCACCGGCAACCACTTCGACGCCTGGGCCCGCGCCGGAATGCCCCTCGGCAGCTTCAACTACTACATGATCATGGCGACCGAGGGATACCAGAGCAGCGGCAGCTCCAACATCACGGTCGGTGAAACGGGTTCCGGAGGCGGCGGCGGTGGCGGTGGCGGTGGTGGTGGTGGGAGCTGCTCGGCGACGCTCTCCGCGGGGCAGTCG
>NZ_BAABIG010000082.1:0-32710 GCF_039542605.1 Streptomyces ziwulingensis | reverse complement strand
AGGGGCAGGGGTAGAGGCGGGGGCGTCCGGGGTGTCGGCCGCCGCCACCGTCGAGGTGAGCGAGCTGGTCGGGGGAGGCGCGGTCGGCGGGGAGCTGATCGCGGCGGCGGGGCCGGATCTGCACCTGGCGACGGAGCGGGGCGTCGTCATCCTCGACACCCGGCTGATGACCGGCTGGGGCCTGGTCGCCGCGACCGGTGACGGCAACCGCGTCGACGTACCGGTACGGCCGCTGCGGGCGGTGGCGCCACCGGTGCGGCAGGAGGGCCTGTTCTGACCTCCGGAGTATCGGTGGAACCGGTACCACGAGGTGCCCAGGCGCCCGCTGAGAGGTGGCTGTGGGTTTCTCAGGGAAATCACAGGTTGCCGAAAGGGTGTTCTCAGAGCCCCCCGACATGGTGGACAACATGACCACGACCTCGCCCCAGGGGCGCACCGAACTGCTCAGGCCGGACGGGAGCCCCGTCCGAGTGCTTGTGGTGGACGACGAGATGTCGATCACCGAGCTGCTGTCCATGGCCCTGCGTTACGAGGGCTGGCAGATCCGCAGTGCCGGGGACGGACAGGGCGCGCTCCAGAGCGCGCGCGAGTTCCGGCCCGACGCCGTCGTCCTGGACATGATGCTGCCCGACATGGACGGGCTGAGCGTGCTCGGCCGGCTCCGCCGCGACCTGCCCGACGTGCCGGTCCTCTTCCTGACCGCGAAGGACGCCGTCGAGGACCGTATCGCCGGGCTGACGGCCGGGGGCGACGACTACGTCACCAAGCCGTTCAGCCTGGAGGAGGTCGTCGCCCGGCTGCGCGGCCTGATCCGCCGCTCCGGTGCCGCCGACCGCCGCTCCGACTCCGTCCTGGTCGTCGGCGACCTCACCCTCGACGAGGACAGTCACGAGGTCACGCGGGGCGGGGACGGCATCCACCTGACCGCCACCGAGTTCGAGCTGCTGCGCTTCCTCATGCGCAACCCGCGGCGCGTGCTCAGCAAGGCGCAGATCCTCGACCGGGTCTGGTCCTACGACTTCGGCGGCCAGGCCAACGTCGTCGAGCTGTACATCTCCTATCTGCGGCGGAAGATCGACGCCGGGCGCGAGCCGATGATCCACACACGGCGTGGCGCCGGGTATCTGATCAAGCCCGCGGTGTCATGACCCGGAGGCGACGGCTGCGTACGCCGCGGGCGGCCAAGCCGCGCACTCTGCGGACGCGGCTGGTCGTCGCGTCGGTGGTGCTGATCGCGGTGGTGTGCGCGGTGATCGGCACCGTGACGACCATCGCACTGGGCCAGCATCTGTACGAGCAGCTCGACGGCAAGCTGCACGAGGCCGGGATGCGCGCGGTCGGCGGCCCGATGCCGGACAAGACCGGCGCGGGCAGTGACCTCCTCGACCCCGGCAAGCCCGGTGGCGGCGTGGACGAAGACCTCTCGCCGGGCGACAAGGTCGATCACGTCGTCACCCAGGGGCCCAGCCAGGCCGGGACCGTGGCGGCGTACGTGCGGAACGGCACGATCAGCAGCGCGGCCGTCGCGAAGGAGAAGAAGGACAGCGACGGCATCTTCAAGAGCATGTACTCCGACGCACTCGACACCGCGCAGAAGTCCGCGCTCGCCTCCGTGCCGCAGGACGGCGAAGCGCACTCGGTGGACCTCCCCGGCCTCGGCGAGTACCGCGTCGAGTTCATCACCAGCAGGGACGGCGCTGACTCCTACTACGTCGCCCTCTCCGCCGACGACGTCACCAACACCATCAGCACCCTCATCATCGTCGAGGTCAGCGTCACCGTCGCCGGTCTCATCGCCGCCGGCCTGGCCGGCACGATCATCGTCGGCGTCGCCACCCGCCCGCTGCGCAAGGTGGCCGCCACCGCCACCCGGGTCTCCGAACTCCCCCTGCACTCCGGCGAGGTCAACCTCAACGAGCGGGTCCCCGAGTCCGAGTGCGACCCGCACAGCGAGGTCGGCCGGGTCGGGGCCGCGCTCAACCGGATGCTGGACCACGTGCACGGCGCGCTGCACTCACGGCAGGAGAGCGAGACCCGGGTACGGCGGTTCGTCGCGGACGCCAGCCATGAGCTGCGCACCCCCTTGGCCTCCATCCGCGGCTACGCCGAACTCACCCGCCGGGGCAGAGAACAGGTCGGCCCCGACACCCGGCACGCGCTGGGCCGGATCGAGTCCGAGGCCGGGCGGATGACCCTGCTCGTCGAGGACCTGCTGCTGCTCGCCCGCCTGGACGCCGGCCGGCCGCTGCAGTTCGAGCAGACCGACCTGGTCCCGCTCGTGGTGGACACCGTCAGCGACGCCCGGGTGGCCGGCATGGACCACACCTGGCGGCTCGACCTGCCCGACGAACCGGCGCTGGTCTCCGCGGACGCCGCCCGGCTCCAGCAGGTGCTGGTCAACCTGCTCGGCAACGCCCGCAACCACACCCCGCCCGGCACCACGGTCACCGCCCGGGTGCGGTGGCACGGCCCCTGGCTCTGCGTGGACGTCGAGGACAACGGCCAGGGCATCCCGCCCGAGTTGCTCCCGCACGTCTTCGAACGGTTCGCGCGCGGCGACTCGGCCCGCTCCCGGGCCACCGGATCGACCGGTCTGGGGCTGGCCATCGTGCAGGCCGTGGCCGCCGCGCACGACGGCGCGGTCACCGTCGACAGCGTGCCCGGACGGACCGTGTTCACCGTGCGTCTGCCCGCGCTCACCTTCCCCGGGCTCCCCGGGGGCGGAGCGCCGGCCGGCCTGCCGGACCCCCGGACGTCCTGGTCGTCGTACTCACAGGTACAGCACAGCGCCACCACACGGGTGCGACAGGGGAATTGAGAAAAGTCGGTGTCATGCGAACCGACTCTTCTCCCGGCTCCCTGCCGGCGCGGGAGCACCTCCCGGCCGCAGGAGCCGGTGCGCCTGTCCTGGACGTAGTGATCCCCGTCTACAACGAGGAGAAGGACCTCCAGCCCTGCGTGCGCAGACTCCACGAGCACCTCACCCGCACGTTCCCCTACGCCTTCCGCATCACGGTCGCGGACAACGCCTCCACGGACACCACCCCGTACGTGGCCGCCGGGCTGGCGGCGGAACTGCCCGGGGTCCGTTCCGTCCGGCTGGAGCAGAAGGGCCGGGGCCGGGCGCTGCGGACCGTCTGGTCGGCCTCGGACGCCCCCGTCCTCGCCTACATGGACGTCGACCTCTCCACCGACCTCAACGCGCTGCTGCCGCTGGTCGCCCCGCTGATCTCCGGCCACTCCGACCTCGCGATCGGCTCCCGGCTGGCCCGCAGCTCCCGTGTGGTGCGGGGCGCGAAGCGGGAGTTCATCTCGCGCTCGTACAACCTGATCCTGCGCGGCTCGCTCCAGGCCCGTTTCTCCGACGCGCAGTGCGGGTTCAAGGCGATCCGCCGGGACGTCGCCCAGGCGCTGCTGCCGCTGGTGGAGGACACCGGCTGGTTCTTCGACACCGAGATGCTGGTGCTCGCCGAACGCGCGGGGCTGCGTATCCACGAGGTGCCGGTCGACTGGGTCGACGACCCCGACTCCACCGTGCACATCGTCAGGACGGCGACCGACGACCTGAAGGGCGTGTGGCGGGTCGGCAAGGCCCTGGCCACCGGTTCGCTGCCGCTGGACCGGCTGGCCCGGCCGTTCGGCGACGACCCGCGCGACCGCGACCTCACGGACGTCCCCCGCGGCCTGGCCCGGCAGCTCGTCGGGTTCTGCGTCATCGGCGCCCTGTCCACCCTCTTCTACCTGCTGCTCTACAGCGGCTTCCGCACCTTCTCCGGTTCACAGCTCGCCAACGCGCTCGCCCTGCTGGTCTCGGCGGTCGCCAACACCGCCGCCAACCGGCGGCTCACCTTCGGCGTGCGCGGCCGGGGCGGCGCGGTTCGCCACCAGGCGCAGGGCCTGGTCGTGTGGGCCATCGGCCTGGTCCTGACCAGCGGTTCGCTCGCCGCTCTGAACGCGGCGACGACCGACCCGGCGCACTCCACCGAACTGGCGGTGCTCATCGCCGCCAACCTGGCCGCCACGGTGCTGCGCTTCCTGCTCTTCCGCGCCTGGGTCTTCTCCGACCGCCACGAGGACCCGGAGCCCTCGCTCCCCGCGGCCTCCGGCCCCACCTCCCCCACGTACGCGANCCTCCGGCCCCACCTCCCCCACGTACGCGACCTCCCCCACGCACGCCGCCTCCCCCACGCACGCCGCCTCCCCCACGCACGCCGCCTCCCCCACGTATGCCGCCGCCTCCACGTACGCCTCCTCGTCCGCGTACGCCACCGCCCCGGCCGGCGGCCCCCACCCGAGGACCGACCCCGCGAGGACCGACCCCGCGACGGCCGGCCCCGCGGCCACCGTCACCATCCCCCAGCCGTCCGCCGCGCCCGGCCCGCTGCCGCAGCGCCCGCGGCAGGCGGACGCCACCATGCGGCTCCAGCCGGTCCACGAGACCGACGCCGACCCCAGGAACCCGCGATGACCACGCAGTACGACCGTACGGACCCGGCCGGTGCCACCGATGCCACCGGTGCCACCGGCGCCGACACCGCCTCCGACACCTGGCCATCGCCACCGCCCCCGCCACCGCCCCGGGCCGCCGAGCCGCCCGAGCCCGGCGGCCCCGGCCGGCGGCTGTCCCCCGGCAGGCTCTGGCGGGGCCGTCCCGAGGACCCCCGCTGGGCCCGCCCGGCCCTCCTCGGACTGCTCCTCGTCACCGCCCTGCTCTACCTCTACAACCTGAGCGCCTCCGAGTACGCCAACTCCTTCTACTCGGCGGCCGTGCAGGCGGGCAGCGAGTCCTGGAAGGCGTTCTTCTTCGGTTCGCTGGACGCGGCCAACGCCATCACCGTGGACAAGCCCCCGGCCTCACTGTGGCCGATGGAGCTGGCGGTGCGGATCTTCGGCCTCAACTCCTGGGCGATCCTCGTTCCCGAGGTGCTGATGGGCGTCGGGACGGTCGCCGTCGTGCACGCGTCCGTGCGCCGCCGCTTCGGCCCCGCGGCCGGCCTGATCGCGGGCGCGGTGCTGGCGCTCACCCCGGTCGCGGCGCTGATGTTCCGGTTCAACAACCCCGACGCGATCCTGGCGCTGCTGATGGCGGTCGCCTGCTACCTCGTCGTACGCGCGGTCGAGGACGGCCGCACCAAGTGGCTGGTGTGGGCGGGGGTGGCGATCGGTTTCGCCTTCCTCGCCAAGACCCTCCAGGCGTTCTTGATCCTGCCGCCGCTGGCGCTCGTGTACGGCTGCTGCGCGCCCGTGGCCTGGAAGAAGCGGCTGGGCCAGCTCGCGCTGGCGACCGGCGCGCTCGTCGTCTCCGGCGGCTGGTGGGTGGCGCTCGTCGAACTCTGGCCGGCCTCGTCGCGCCCGTACATCGGCGGCTCGCAGAACAACAGCTTCCTGGAGCTGACCTTCGGCTACAACGGCCTCGGCCGCCTCAGCGGCGACGAGACCGGCAGTGTCGGCGGTGGGGGCGGCGGGGGCGGGACCGGCACCGGGCAGTGGGGCGAGACCGGCTGGGACCGGATGTTCAACTCCGAGATCGGCGGCCAGATCTCCTGGCTGCTTCCGGCCGCCCTGATCCTGTTCGTCGGCGCCCTGGTCGCGACCCGCCGGGCCGGCCGTACCGACTCCGCGCGCGGCGCGCTGCTGGTCTGGGGCGGCTCGCTACTGATGACCATGGCCGTCTTCAGCTACATGGCCGGCATCTTCCACCAGTACTACACGATCGCCCTCGCCCCCTATCTGGCCGCCGTGGTCGGCATGGGCGCGGTCGCCCTGTGGGAGCGGCGCCGCGAGACCTGGGTCTCGCTCACCCTGGCCGCCGCCGTCACGGCGTCCGCGGCCTGGGGGTACGTGCTGCTCAACCGCACCCCGGACTATCTTCCCTGGCTGCGCTGGCTGGTCCTGGTCGGCGGTCTGCTGGCCGCGCTCGGCCTGGTCTTCGCCGGACGGCTGGAGCGCCGGCTCGTGCTCGCGGTGGCGGGCCTGGGCCTGACGGCCTCGCTGGCCGGTCCGACCGCGTACACCCTGAGCACTCTGCAGGAGGGCCACACCGGCTCCATCGTCACGGCCGGTCCGTCCGGCGCGAGCATGATGGGCGGCGGCCCGGGTGGCGGTGGCGGCGGCCGGGGCGGCGGAGCCATGCCGGGCGGCGGCATGCCGGGCCAGAACCAGCAGAACGGCACGGGTGGCGCGGGTGGCTTCCCCGGCGGCGGAATGCCCGGACAAGGCCAGGGCCAGGGCCAGGGCCAGGGCCAGACCCCGCAGGGCGGCGGCTTCCCCGGCGCCGGTGGCACCGGCGAGTCCGGCGGTCCGGGCGGTGGCGGCGGCATGGGCGGCCTGCTCAACGGCGCCGAGGTCGACGCCGCGGCGAAGAAGCTGCTGGCGGCGGACGCCGACGACTACACCTGGGTCGCCGCGGCCATCGGCGCGCAGAACGCCGCCAGTTACCAGCTCGCCACCGGCGATCCGGTGATGGCCATCGGCGGCTTCAACGGGACCGACCCGTCGCCGACGCCGGCCCAGTTCAAGGAGTACGTGGCCGACGGGAAGATCCACTACCTGATCTCCGGCGGCTCCGGCGGCGGCACCGGCGGCTCCGGCACCGGCACCTCCACGGAGATCACCTCGTGGGTGGAGGCCAACTTCAAGAAGGTGACGGCCGGTTCGGCCACCTTCTACGACCTGACGCAGCCGACGAACGGGGCGTGAGAGCGGGAAGAGGAGAAGCGGGGGCACCCGGCACCGGCGAGCGGTGCCGGGTGCCGGCGCGAGACGGCAGGGGAGGGCGTCCATGGCGAAGGCAGCCCGCACAGGGGAACGGACCAGCGTCTGGCGGGAGGACCGGCCCCGGCGCGGCGGGCGCGACGGGCGCGGAGGACGCGGCGCCGGCCGGCCCTCGGGCCTGGACCGCGACCGGATCACCCGGGCCGTGGTCCGACTGCTGGACGCCGAGGGCCTGGCGGGACTCTCCATGCGCCGCCTGGCCGCCGAGCTGAACGTGACGGCGATGTCCGTCTACTGGTACGTCGACACCAAGGACGACCTGCTGGAACTCGCCCTGGACGCGGTCCACGGCGAACTGCGCCTGCCCGACGCCGCGACGGACGACGCGGGCGCGACGGACGAGACGGACGAGGCGGGCGCGACGGACGAGGAGGATGAAGCCGGCGAGACGCACCGGGTGGACGACGACTGGCGCGTCCAGGTGCGCGCACTGGCCCGGGAGTACCGCGCCCTGCTCGTGCGCCACCCCTGGCTCTCCCGGCTCGCCGGTGCCTTCCCCGACATCGGGCCGCGGTCGCTGGACTTCTCCCGGTCCGCCCGGCACGTGCTCGGCCGGACGGGACTGCCCGAGCGCCACCTGGCCGGCGCCCACGCGGCCGTCTTCCGCTTCGTCCACGGCTACGCCACCGCCGAGGACCGCCCCGCGGCCCGGACCCCGGCCCCGGACTTCGAGGCCGCCCTCGACCTGATCGTCGCGGGCATCGAGGCGACGGTGGCCCGGAGCCCCGGGGTCAGTCCGAGGACAGCCGCGCCGGGAAGCCGCCGGTGGCCACCGGACCCCACCGCTCGGGCGTGACGCGGATGATCGACTTGCCCTGCGCGAGCATGGCCTGCCGGT
The DNA here is from genome assembly GCF_039542605.1 of Streptomyces ziwulingensis. Lineage (NCBI taxonomy): Bacteria > Bacillati > Actinomycetota > Actinomycetes > Kitasatosporales > Streptomycetaceae > Streptomyces > Streptomyces ziwulingensis. The sequence goes on along the minus strand of NZ_BAABIG010000082.1, from coordinate 25,098 downwards.
ACTCGTCCCAGTCGGGGTGCTCACCGGAGATGTTGCGGAAGTACTCCACCAGCGGTTCCACCGAGTCCGGCACGTCGATGACCTCGGCGGTGCCGTCGATCTGCACCCAGGGGCCGTTCCACTCGTCGCTGAGGACGACCAGGGCGACCCGGGTGTCCCGCTTGGCGTTGCGGGTCTTGGCCCGCTCCGGGTAGGTGGAGACCACGATCCGGCCGGCGTCGTCCACCCCGCAGGTCAGCGGGGACGCCTGCGGGCCGCCGTCGGCCCGCCGGGTCAGCAGGAGCGCGCGGTGCCGGGGACGTACGAAGTCGAGCAACTCGGCCAGGTCGACCCGGGTGTTCGTCGCGATGTTCGGTGCCATACCGGGAAGCCTAGGGCGTGTTTCGACAGTCCCGTCTGCCAGGCGTCGCGCGGCAGGCGGGGATTTGTCAGACACGCCTTAGGTCAGCGGTCCGACAGAGGTGGGGCGTCAGGGCCGTAGCGCCTCTGCCAGGTTGTCGTACACGGGTATGTCCCGGCGCAGGCCGGTCAGTTCCAGCAGGAGGTGCGGGACGGTCTCCGGGGCCGCCGCGATCCGCAGCCGGACCCGGCCGCCCAGCTCCTGCCGGACGAGACCGATCAGACGGACGCCCTGGGAGTCCATGAACACGGTGCCGGTCAGGTCCAGGACGAGGTGGCGCAGCGCGTCCGAGCGGGTCGCGCGGAGCACGCGGCGCAGCAGCTCCTCGGCGTTGCAGAGGTCGATCTCCGGGGGCAGCGCGAGCACGGCGGAACCCGGCAGCTCGCAGGGCGGGGGAACGAAGGGCATGGCACTCACCTGACCGAAGTCCGTCCGGTTTCCAGGGAGGCCGCTTCCTGACCCGTCCCCGCCATTCCATCACGTCGGCACCGGGGCGCGGTAGGTGCTTCGGCGGACCGTGAGCCGGACGTCACCGAGCCGCAACAGAGCAGCTAGAGTGCTCTCCGTCCTGTGCTCGCAGTCGGGAATGTGCTGCGGAGCTCTCCTGCGCACGGCCGTACGGCCGTGCATGCCGAAGAGGTTCGTGGTGACTGCGTCCGATTTTACCGATGTGCCGCGCTTGTCGGCCGATGCCGAGCTGGCCGAAGCTCTGACCGCGGCCGCCCGGAAGCTGCACGACACCGTCACCCCGCACGGCACCCTGCGCACCGCGGTCCAGTTGGCGGTCGACCTCCTGCCCGGCGCCGAACTCGCCGGGATCTCCGTGATCGACCGCGGCAGCCGCCGCGAGACCCTCGCCTGGACCGACGAGGTGGTGCGCTCCGCGGAGACCGACCCACGCGCCGGCGGCCGGGAGTCGCACCCCCTGTGGGACCGGCTGTGGACGGTGCCCGTGGCGAAGCTGGAGGACAGCATCGCCGAGAACGACGGCCCCCTGTCCGAGCTGGGGCTGCGCTCGGCCCTGTCGCTGCGGCTGCGCGCCGACCGGCGCCGCCTGACCGTGCTGACCGCGTACGCCCGTAAGCCGCGCGCCTTCGACGAGGACGCCACCCGCGTCGGCCGGCTCCTCACCGCGCACGTCAGCATGGCGCTGGACTCCGCGACCGTGCGCGAACAGCTCACCGAGGCGATGCGCACCCGGGACCTGATCGGGCAGGCCACCGGCATCCTGATGGAGCGCCTGGACATGGACGCGGCCGGGGCCTTCGAGAGCCTCGTGAAGGCGTCCCAGCGGGAGAACGTGAAGCTGCGCGACCTCGCCCGCCGCATCGTCGGCACCCACGACGCCCCGCAGGGGCGAGGCGTCAACGAGCGGTGACGGGATATCCGTACGGCATGAGTCCGCAGACGCCCGACACGCTCGATCAGGCCATGGCGCGCAGCCAGGGGCTGGACACGCTGCTGCGCGATCTGACCGACCGCGCGGTGCGGGAGGTGCCCGGGGTCGCCGCGTGCAGCGTCACGGTGCGCCGCGACGACCGGCTGCTGACCCTGGCGGGCTCCACGGGCCTGCCCAGCGGCCTGGACCTGCGGCAGTACGAGAACGGCTCGGGGCCCTGCGTGGACGCCGCCGAGACGCAGAGCCCGCGGTACGCCCACGACCTGGCCACCGAGACCCGCTGGCCGGACTACACCGCGTACGCGCTCGCCACCGGCGTGCGCTGTGTACTGGCGCTGCCGCTCGCCCTGGCGGGTGAGCCGGACGCGGCGCTCAATCTGTACGGCGTCGAGCCGGGCGGACTGGCCGGCTCGCGCGCGGCGGCCGACGCGTTCGCCCGGCGGGCCGCCGAGGCCGTGGACGCGGCCCTGCGCATCGAACGGGAACGGGCCTCGGCGGCCGATGTGCGCACCGCCCTGCTCTCCCGCAGCGTCATCGACCAGGCCATCGGCATCCTCATGGTCCGCGAGCGGCTGGACGCCCGGGCCGCGATGGACCGGCTGCGCCGGGTCTCGCAGGACCGGAACGTCAAACTGCGTGACCTCTGCCAGGACCTGGTGGCCCGGGTGGGCGACGGCTCACGCGGCCGGCAGTGAGTCCCCCTGGACCGTCTGGATGTCCAGTTCCACCTTGAGGGTGGTGCCGATGGCGGCGATGCCGGCCTGGAGGACCTGGTTGTAGTTCATGGCGAAGTCCTCGCGCCGCAGCTCGGTGGTGGCCTTGAAGGCCGCCCGGGTGCCGCCCCACGGGTCGGCGCCGGTACCGAGGTAGGCCAGGTCCAGGTCGACCGGGCGGACCACGCCGTGCAGGCCCAGCTCGCCGTGGACGGTCCAGCGGTCACGGCCGGCCTGGGTGACGCCGGTGGAGCGGTAGGTGATCTCCGGGAACCGCTCGACGTCCAGGAAGTCCGCGGACTTCAGGTGGGTGTCGCGCATGCCGTTGCCGGTGTCGACGGAAGCCGCCCTGATGACTGCCTCCACCCGTGACTTGGTGACGTCGTCGGGGGCGATCTCCACGGTGCCGGTGAAGTCGGTGAACCGGCCGTGCACGCTGGAGATGCCCAGGTGCTGGGCGACCGCGGCCACGCTGGAGTGCGCCGGGTCGATGGTCCAGGGCCCCGGCGGGGGCAGCTCGGTGCCGCCCTGGCGGGCCAGCGTGACCGTGCCGACCTCGGCCCGGCCACTGGCGGTCACGATCGCGCTGGACGCGGCCGGCGCGTAACCGACGGCGGTGACGATGACGGTGTACGCCCCCGGCGTGAGCGGGGTGGTGTCCCGTACGGCCCCCTCGGCGTCCACCTCCGCCCGCAGCACCTGCGCGCCGGTCATGTCGGTCACCGTGACGACCGCGTGCGACACGGCCCATCCGTCCCTGGTACGGATCCTCGCGGTCAGTCCCATCCCGTTCTCTCCCTGAAAAAACCCGTGAGCCTCGAAGAAGGCTCGAAAAGCCAGAACTGCGTGATGTCGGTGCGGCGCTGTGTGGCGCTGTACGGCGGTGTGTCGGTGAACCGGACCGGCCCGTGGCGGCGTGCGCGCCTCCGCTCGGAGCGCGCACGTCACCACGGGCCGGGATCTCGTTACTCGCCGGGGTGGGCGAGTTCGATGTCGTGGCCGTCGGCACCCTGGCCGCCGACCGTCAGGGCCGTCGCCACCGGCGGGTAGCCGGTCGCGATGACGGTGTACTCGCCGGTGTCCAGGTCGGTGAAGGCGTACGCCCCGTCCGACCCGGTGGTGGCGGTGCCGACCACGTTGCCGGCCGCGTCGACCAGCGTCACGCGGGCGTCGGCCAGCGGGCCGTGCGGCGCCTTGACGGTGCCCTGGACGCGGGTGCCCGCGTCCAGGTCGACCTCGACCCGGGTGACGCCGGCGCCGCCGACCTCGACGTGCAGCGCGCGCGGGCGGAACCCGGCGGCGTTGACCGCGATGGTCACGGTGCCCGGCACCAGCTCGGCGAGGGAGAACTCGCCCTGCTCACCGGTGGTGGAGGTGGCCAGCAGGTCACCGCGGACGTCGGTCACGATGACCATGGCGTCCTTGACCGGCTGCCCGTTCGCCGCGGCCCGCACCAGGCCGTTGAGCCCGCTGGTGCCGCTGAGCAGGACGTCGTAGGCGACCGGCTCGTCGTTGACCATGATCGTGGACGCCTGCGGCTGGTAGCCGTCGGCGGAGGCGATCAGGACGTACGACCCGGCACCCGGGGCGTCCACCGCGTAGGAGCCGTCGGCCTGGGCGACCGACCGGCCGAGCTGCCGTCCGCCGAGCGAGATCAGCGTGAGGGCGGCCTGCGGGACGGGCGCGCTCTCGGCGCCGCGGACGAAACCGCGGACCGGGACACCACCGGAGAGGGGGGTGCCCGCGTCACCCGGGCCGGCGGCCGAGGCGACCGCGGCGAGCCGCTGGGTGGTCGCCGCGGCGGCGGGCGCCGAGGAGGTGGACGCCGAGGTGGTGGCGACCGCGCCGGCCGGAACCGGCTCGGCGACCGGGGTGGCGGCCTCGGCGGTGGCCGGGGCGGCCGGGGCGGTGTTCTGGCCGGCGGCCTCGGCGGCCTGGGCCAGGGCGCCGGAGGTGCGCAGCGGGACCTCCTTGATGAACAGCGTCACCAGGAAGGCGAGGAAGGCGATCGGCGCGACGATCAGGAAGATGTCGGCGATGCCGTGCCCGTAGGCGCTCTCCAGCCACTCGCGGATGCCGGGGGGCAGCATGTCCATGTCCGGGATCGAGCCGCCGCCCGCGGCCTTGGCCGCCGCCGCCTGCTGCTGCGGGCTGAGCGAGCCGATGGTGTCCGAGGCGTAGTGGCTGATCCGGGTGGACATGATCGAGCCGAGCACCGAGACGCCCACCGCACCGCCGAGGGACCGGAAGAAGGTCACCGTGGAGGAGGCGGCGCCCAGGTCGCGGGGGGAGACCTGGTTCTGGGTGCAGAGCACGAGGTTCTGCATCATCATGCCGACGCCGAGACCCATCAGCGCCATGAAGATCGCGATGTGCCAGTACGGGGTGTCGTAGCGCATGCTGCTCAGCAGGCCGAGGCCGGCCGTCAGCAGCACACCGCCGGCCAGCAGCCAGCCCTTCCACTTGCCGGTCTTGGTGATGACCTGGCCGGACACGGTGGAGGAGATGAAGAGCCCGCCGATCATCGGGATCGTCATGACACCCGACATGGTCGGGGACTTGTCCCGGGCGAGCTGGAAGTACTGGCTGAAGTAGACGGTGCCCGCGAACATCGCGATACCGACGAAGAGCGAGGCGATCGACGCCAGGGTGATGGTGCGGTTCTTGAACAGGCGCAGCGGGATGATCGGCTCGCTGGCCTTGGTCTCCACGAAGCAGAAGATCAGCGTCAGCAGGACCGCGCCGCCGACCATGACACCGGTCTGCCACGACATCCAGTCGTACTTGTCGTCGGCGAAGGTGACCCAGATGAGCAGCAGGCAGACGGCGGCGGTGACGAAGAAGGCGCCGGCCCAGTCGACCTTGACCTTGCGCTTGACCACCGGCAGGTGCAGCGTCTTCTGGAGCACGAACAGCGCGATCAGCGCGAAGGGCACACCGACGAAGAGGCACCAGCGCCAGCCGAGCCACGAGGTGTCGGTGATGACGCCGCCGAGCAGCGGGCCGCCGACGGTGGCGACGGCGAAGGTCGCGCCGAGGTAGCCGGAGTACCGCCCGCGCTCACGCGGGGAGATCATCGCGGCCATGATGATCTGCGCCAGGGCGGAGAGACCGCCGGCGCCCAGACCCTGGATGACACGCGCGCTGATCAGCATCGCCGGGTTCTGCGAGAGACCCGCGACGATCGATCCGCCGGCGTAGACGAGCAGGGCTATCTGGACCAGGGCCTTCTTGCTGACCAGGTCCGCGAGCTTGCCCCACAGCGGGGTGGAGGCGGTCATCGCCAGCAGCGAGGCGGTGACGACCCAGGTGTAGGCGCTCTGGCCGCCGCCCAGGTCCCCGATGATCTCCGGGAGGGCGTTGGTGACGATGGTCGAGGACAGAATGGCGGCGAACATGCCGAGCAGCAGCCCGGAGAGCGCCTCCATGATCTGCCGGTGCGTCATCGGAGCGCCGCCTTCGGAGGAGGCCCCCCCGTGCTTGGCATGAGCCCGCACACCGGCTGGTGTGGTCGTAGCCATGGACTTCCTTTACTTACGTGGTGATCACAGGTGTACGGGTGGACTGATCGGCCTCGGTTGGCGCCGTGGTCCGGCCCGGCACGAGCCGGCAGTCGTCGAAACTCGCCCGGAGCCGGGCCATCAGCCCCGCGAGCTGGCCGACCTCGTCGTCGGTCCAGTCGCCCAGGCGGTGGGCGAGCAGTTGTGTGGTCCGTTCGGACAGCTCGTCGAGCTGGGCCCGGCCCGTGGGGGTCAGCCGCAGGATGCGCGAGCGCTTGTCCGCCGGATCGGGGAACCGTTCGATCCAGCCCCGGTCGGCGATGTGGGCGACGTGCCGGCTGGTCACCGACATGTCCACGGCGAGCAGCTCCGCGAGCTTGCTCATGCGCATGTCGCCGTAGCGGCCCAGGAGGGTCAGTACGGCGGCCGAACCGCCGGGACAGTCGGCCGGCAGGATGCGGCTCATTTCCCGCTTCACGGCGCCGAAGGCGCTGAACTGGCGGATCAGCTCTTCGTACTGAGCCTTCTCTGCCATCGGCACCTCCCGCGTTTGTTGCTTAGGGCAACCATAGAAGCCGTTGGTTGCTGCAGGCAAATAAGAACGGTGTCAACGAGGCCAAAACTTGGCAAAGACAAGTATTGCGAAAGTAAACGCGCAGGTGGCGGGGGACCGGTCCGGTGCGGGTGGGTCTTCGGCCCCCCGCTTGGGTGACACCCGCGGATTCGCTAGTGTCTCGGCCCATGGCTAACAACCAGGGCCCCCAGGGCAATTACGACCCCGCAGGCAGCACTCAGATGTTCCGCGCGTTCGTCGACGAGGGCGGCCCGCGGACCCCGCAGCAGCCGGCCGCGCCGGCCTCCTCCGGCCCCCGCGTCGGTCTGATCATCGGCATCGTGGTGGCCGTCGTGGTCGTCGCGGCCGTGGCGTGGCTGGCGCTGAAGTAGCGGCTGCCGGCCCTTTCCGTCCCGGCCTCTTCCCGGCCTCTTCCCGGCCTCTTCCCGGCCTCGGCTTCTCCACTTCGGCCCGTCCCGCTCCGGCCGCTCCACCCCGCCCACCTCGTACGAAAGACACCGCCGCGGCGCACTTGAGCGCGCCGCGGCGGTGTTCGTGATCTCTGTGCTGGGCCGGTGGATCTCTGTGCTGGGCCGGTGCTCAAACCCCGGTGTGCAGTCCCGGTGCTCAGTCGGAGATGAGCCCCTCGCGCAACTGGGCCAGCGTGCGCGTCAGCAGCCGGGAGACGTGCATCTGCGAGATGCCGACCTCCTCGCCGATCTGCGACTGGGTCATGTTGGCGAAGAAGCGCAGCATGATGATCCGTCGCTCCCGCGGCGGCAGCTTGGCCAGCAGCGGCTTGAGGGACTCGCGGTACTCCACGCCCTCCAGCGCCGTGTCCTCGTAGCCCAGGCGGTCCGCCAGGGAGCCCTCGCCGCCGTCGTCCTCCGGGGCCGGGGAGTCCAGCGAGGAGGCCGTGTAGGCGTTGCCGACGGCGAGGCCGTCGACGACGTCCTCCTCGGACACCCCGAGCACGGCGGCCAGCTCGCCGACGGTCGGCGAGCGGTCGAGCTTCTGCGCCAGCTCGTCGCTGGCCTTGGTCAGCGCCAGGCGCAGTTCCTGGAGCCGGCGCGGGACGCGCACCGACCACGAGGTGTCGCGGAAGAACCGCTTGATCTCGCCGACCACGGTCGGCATCGCGAAGGTCGGGAACTCCACGCCCCGCTCGCAGTCGAACCGGTCGATCGCCTTGATCAGGCCGATGGTGCCGACCTGGACGATGTCCTCCATCGGCTCGTTGCGGGAGCGGAAGCGCGCGGCGGCGTAACGCACCAGCGGGAGGTTCAGCTCGATGAGGGTGTCGCGGACGTAGGCCCGCTCCGGGCTGTCCGCGTCGAGGGCGGCGAGCCGCAGGAACAGGGAGCGGGACAGGGTGCGGGTGTCGATGGCTTCCGGTGCCGGGTGGGCCTGGGCCGGTACGGCGTCGAGCACCGGTGCGGCGTCGATCGCCGGTGCGGCGTCGAGCACCGGTGCGGCGTCGAGGGCCGGGACGTCATCGATGGAGCCGAGCGCTTGGAGCGCTGCGGGCGCGGACTCGCTCTCCGCGAGCGCCAGCACCTTCGAGCTGCCCTGATCTGCGGACATGCCACCCCCTTTGGGTCGCGGGACGGTCACGGCGAACGCTCCCATGCCGGGAACGCAGCCTTCACCTGAATACCGGAGCCGGGGCTTCGGCAAACGCGTCTCCCGCAGAATGTCACATGTCGGCAACACGCTGTAGTGACATGTCGACAAGTGAGACGTGAAAACCCCCTGGATAAAGGCGGTCTGACGGTGTTTCAACCCCGAACCGCCCACAAAGATGCTGGTGGGCGATTAGCTCACGCCGGTGAAGGATCGCGCGCGCTGGCGATTTGAGCATGTTCGAACATGGGTTCTTTAGTGCGGGTCGGGGCGCGGCGGCCGGGGTGAGTCCGCGGGCGCCGGCCCGCAGGCACGCCTAGGCGTCGATCCGGTTGGCGGACCTCAGCCGCTGGAAGCTGCGCGCGAGGAGGCGCGAGACGTGCATCTGGGAGACGCCGAGTTCCGCGCTGATCTGTGACTGGGTCAGGTTGCTGTAGTAGCGCAGCAGCAGGATGCGCTGCTCCCGCTCGGGGAGCTGGACGAGGAGGTGGCGGACGAGGTCGCGGTGTTCGACGCCGTCCAGCGCGGGGTCCTCGTAGCCGAGGCGGTCGAGGAGTCCGGGCAGCCCGTCGCCCTCTTGGGCGGCCTCCAGCGAGGTGGCGTGGTACGACCTGCCCGCCTCGATGCAGGAGAGCACCTCCTCCTCCGTGATGCGCAGCCGTTCGGCGATCTCCGAGGTCGTCGGGGAGCGGCCGAACGCGGTGGTGAGGTCCTCGGTCGCGCTGTTCACCTGCACCCACAGCTCGTGCAGCCGGCGCGGTACGTGGACCGTACGGACGTTGTCGCGGAAGTACCGCTTGATCTCGCCGACCACGGTCGGCATCGCGAAGGTGGGGAACTGCACGCCCCGTTCCGGGTCGAAGCGGTCGATGGCGTTGATCAGGCCGATGGTGCCGACCTGGACCACGTCCTCCATCGGCTCGTTGCGGGAGCGGAAGCGGGCGGCGGCGTAGCGCACCAGGGGGAGGTTGGCCTCGATGAGCGCCGCGCGCACCCGGGTGTGCTCCGCCGTGCCCACCTGGAGTTCCTTCAGTTCGCCGAAGAGCACCTGGGTCAGGGCCCGGGTGTCGGCGCCCCGGCTGCTGCGCTGCGGTACGGGTTCCCGCGCGGGCCCCTCCTGGGGCGGCGCGGGTGGTGCGGGCGGTGCTTGAGGCGCAGTACTGGCCGGCACGGTCAACTCCACCTCGTGATCCGTCGACTCAAGCGTCAATTCATCCGTCAAAAGCGGTCATAGCATCACAAGACATGTGCACTGTGTGCAAGCACCGCATAACGCCGTGTTGAGGGTGGAGGAGGGGCTGGGGAGGGGTCGGGGAGGGGTCGGGGAGCGGTCAGCGAGGGTTTGGGGAGCGGTCGGGGAGGGTTTGGGGGGGCGTGGAGGCGGGGCCCAGGACGCGAAGCGGCCCCGCACCGAGCGGTACGGGGCCTGCGTTCCGGGCCCACCGGAAGAGGGAGGGAGGAGGGGAGGGGTGGCGTGAGGGGGCCGAGCGGGCGGAGGGGGCCGGGCGGGGCCTGCTCCGCGGGCAGCCGTCCTGGAGCGGGGTCCGGAACGGGGGCTCAAGCAGGGATCCGGAGCGGGGGCTCGGAGTAGGGGTTCGGAGCGGGGCCCCGGGCGTCCTAGAACTCGTAGTCCGCCATCACCCAGGTGGCGAACTCGCGCCACAGGGCTACGCCCGCCTGGTGTGCCGGGTGCTCCAGGTAGCGCTTGAGGGCAGCGGTGTCGTCGACCGCGGAGTTGATCGCGAAGTCGTAGGCGATGGGCCGGTCGGTGATGTTCCAGGCGCACTCCCAGAAGCGCAGTTCCTCGATCTGCCCGCCCAGGGCGCGGAACGCCTCGACGCCCTTCACCACGCGCGGGTCGTCACGCTCGACGCCCTCGCCGAGCTTGAAGAGGACCAGATGCCGGATCATCACTCACCTCCGTGGGCGACCCAGGTCATGAAGTCGCCGATGGCCTTGGCGGCGTCGGATATGCCCTCGAATCCTATCTGGACATAGTCCGCGGCCCTGGCCGGGTCGGTGATGATCAGATAGAGCACGAACACCACAAGTACGTAGACGGCGATCTTCTTGGCGTTCAACGCCACCGCGCCTTCCCTGTCGCTGACATGCCACGAACGGTGCTCATGATCGCACGAAGGGCCCCGTCTTTCGACGGAGCCCTTCAAAAGCGGTAGCGGAGGGATTTGAACCCTCGGTGACTTGCGCCACACTCGCTTTCGAGGCGAGCTCCTTCGGCCGCTCGGACACGCTACCGAGGGAGACCCTACCGCAAGGTGGGGCATGCTTTGAAATCGATATCGGGTGAGGTCGCGGGTGCCTGTCAGCGGTCCCGGAAGAAGTCGGTGAGCAGCCCCGCGCACTCCGTCGCGAGGACGCCCTCGATCACCTCGGGCCGGTGGTTGAGCCGCCGGTCCCGTACGACGTCCCACAGGGAACCGGCGGCGCCCGCCTTGTCGTCGCGGGCGCCGTAGACCACCCGGTCCACCCGGGACTGCACGAGGGCGCCCGCGCACATCGTGCAGGGCTCCAGCGTGACCACGAGGGTGCATCCGGTCAGCCGCCACCGGCCGACCCGTTCGGCGGCCCGCCGCAGCGCGAGGACCTCGGCGTGCGCGGTCGGGTCGCCGCCGGCCTCGCGTTCGTTGTGCCCGCGGGCGAGCACGGTCCCGTCGGCGGAGAGCACGACGGCGCCGACCGGGACGTCGCCGTCCCGGCCGGCCAGGCGCGCCTCGGCCAAGGCCCGCTCCATCGCGTCCCGCCAGGGGTCACGCACCGGGTCACGCGTGAAGTCCCGCACGGGATGTACGGGGTGTACGGGGCGTACGGGGTCACGTGCGGGATCCCGCGCCGGGGCGGGCGCGGGGTCCGGTACGGGATGCACGGGCTCACGCGAGGGGTCCGGTGGTCCCTCGGCCGGGCTCTGATCCATCGATGAGGTCGCAGGTGGGGTCGTGGAGGGTGGGGTCGTGGAGGGTGGGGTCGTGGAGGGTGGGGTCGGTCGGGGGTGGAGGCGGCGGGGGCGGGGTCAGCGGACGGTCTCCAGTACCTCCGAGGCGCCGAGGGACTCGGCGATCTCCATGAGCGCGTCGTCCGACATCGAGCGCAGTTGCTTCTCGCTCACACCGAGATCGTCCAGGATCTCGGCGTCGCCCACCGGGCCGTGCGGCACGGAGGAGTCGGTGGTGGGGGTGTCCGCGCCCCCGCCGCTTTCGGCGGCATCGTCGTCGTCGGGATCGTCGGGGTCACCGTCCTCCGTGGCGTCGAGGTCGAGGTCGAGGTCGTCCAGGTCCGTGCCGGGTTCCCGGCCGAGCAGTTCGTCGGTGAGCAGGATCTCGCCGTAGCTGCTGCGGGCAGCGGCGGCGGCGTCGGAGACGTAGATGCGCGGGTCGTCCTCGCCGTCCACCCGGACCACGCCGAACCACCCGCCCTCCTGCTCGATCAGGATGAGCACCGTGTCGTCCTCGGCAGAGGCTTCCCGGGCCAGATCGGCCAGGTCCGACAGGGTCTCCACATCGTCGAGCTCTGTGTCGCTCGCTTCCCACCCGTCTTCGGTGCGCGCGAGCAGTGCGGCGAAGTACACCGTGACTCTCCCACTGGTCATAGACGTGCCGGTGAGGGATTCCCCCGGCGGAGATTGCGGGCGGGGAGAGCGGGCTCCGAGCCCCACCCACTCGGAATCGTGGCAGAAACAAGGCGTTCAGGGGACGTCTTCGGCTCCCCGTGTCCGGCAGTTCCGCTCGTGGTCGTGTCCCGGACCTCGTTCGTCCGGGACCGGCCCGTCACCGGCCCACCAGCGCACTCGTCACCGCCACTTGCGGATCGTACGCGGGAATGCGCGGCACCCGCGCACGCCCTTCCGGGCAACCTCGGCGCGGCGCCGGATCTTCCCCGTCCGGTCGCTCTACCAGCGGAATGTGCGCATCCGCATCTGGTGGCGCAGCCGTGCCGTCTTGGCCCGGCGCGGCTGCACCCGCGCTCTCAGTTCTCTGGCCTCCGCCAGCTCACGCAGGAACTGGGCCCGGCGTCGCCGCCGCTCGCCCTCCGGGTCCGCCGCCTGCTGCCGCGCCGCCCGCTCGGCCTGGCCGTCCGGTTCCTCACCGGACGGCGTGTCGTGCAACTCCTGGTCACGCACCGTCTCACCACCCCGAATCCGTTCCTTTCGCCTTCCCCCGCGAGAGGGGTTCGACGCGGGCGAGCGGGTGAAGGACCGGCGACGGGTCTGTTCCGCGGGGCCGGCGAGGGGCTTGTCCCACAGCGGGGACGCCGGGCCCACGGCGCCCGGTTACTGTGGGGGACATGCGTCTCCACGTCGTCGACCACCCCCTGGTCGCCCACAAACTCACCACGCTGCGCGACCAGCGCACCGATTCCGCGACCTTCCGCCGTCTCGCCGACGAGCTGGTCACCCTGCTCGCCTACGAGGCCACGCGCGACGTACGCACCGAGCAGGTCGACATCCGGACGCCCGTCCAGCCCACCACCGGCGTCAAGCTCTCCCACCCGCGCCCGCTGGTGGTGCCGATCCTGCGGGCCGGCCTCGGCATGCTCGACGGCATGGTCCGGCTGCTGCCGACCGCCGAGGTGGGCTTCCTCGGCATGGTGCGCGACGAGGAGACGCTGCAGGCCAGCACCTATGCCTCGCGCATGCCGGACGACCTCTCCGGCCGTCAGGTCTACGTCCTGGACCCGATGCTGGCCACCGGCGGCACCCTGGTCGCCGCGATCCGGGAACTGATCCGGCGCGGCGCCGACGACGTGACCGCCGTGGTGCTGCTCGCCGCGCCCGAGGGCGTCGAGGTCATGGAGCGCGAGCTGGCCGGCACCCCGGTGACGGTCGTGACCGCCTCGGTCGACGAGCGGCTGAACGAGCAGGGCTACATCGTGCCGGGCCTCGGCGACGCGGGTGACCGGATGTACGGGGCGGCCGAGTAGTCCCCGTCCTTCGCGGTACGGGGAGGCGGTCGGCTCAGCAGCCCTTCGAGGGGCTCGGGGACGGCTCGGGCTCGGACGCGGTCAGCCGGGCCAGTGCCGTGTCCGCCGCCCCCTTCTTCGCCAGCCCCTTGAAGCCGTCACCGATGACGAGGTCGACCTCGGCCCCCTTGCGGGCGGCGTCGGTACGGAGTTCGGCGGCCGGAAGCTGGGTGCCGAGCAAGGGCAGCGAGGTCTTCAGGGACGCGGCGGGGCCGAGCAGGACGCCGACGCCCTTGACCTTCTTGTCGAACTGTTTCGGCGCGTTGCCCACGTCGCCGATGCGGAAGCCGCGCTTCTTCAGCTCGTCGGCGGTCGCCTTGGCGAGGCCGCCGCGGGTGGTCGCGTTGAGCACGTTCACGGTGACCGTGCCGGGCTTCGGCACGGCGGCGACGGCGCCGACGGCGCTGGGCGAGGTGTTCGCCGCGGCCGCGTCGGCCCGGTGACAGCCGCCGCCCCTGGTGCCCGCGGCCGTCGCCTCGTCGCCTCCGGTGAAGACGTCGACGAGTTGCAGCGTGCCCCAGCCGAGGACGCCGAGGACGGTGGCACCGGCGGCGGCGAGGAGAGCGAGCCTGCCGCGCCGCCGGGGACGCCGCATCCGCGGGTACTTGTCACCCGTGATCCGGTACTTGCCGCCCATGCCGGGGGGAGTCAGCATGCTCATGAACGCAGCGTAGTGCGCCATGGCGGCAATGCCTATTAGACGATCATTCGACACCGCCGGGTTCGACCAAAAGGGTTAACCGGGCCGGGCGTCGGGGTGGGGCCGGGATGCGACCGGAGTGCGGTGGGGCGCGGTGGAGCGCGGTGCGGGCGGGGCCGGGATCTCAGTCGGGACGTCTGCCGGACCCTCAGTCGAGTTCGAGCACGCGCGCGTGCAGCACCTGCCGCTGCTGCAGCGCCGCACGGACCGCGCGGTGCAGCCCGTCCTCCAGATAGAGGTCGCCCTGCCACTTCACGACGTGCGCGAAGAGGTCGCCGTAGAAGGTGGAGTCCTCGGCGAGGAGCGTCTCCAGGTCCAGTTGCTGCTTGGTGGTCACGAGCTGATCGAGGCGGACCGGGCGCGGCGCGACGTCCGCCCACTGGCGGGTGCTCTCCCGGCCGTGGTCGGGGTACGGCCGGCCGTTTCCGATGCGCTTGAAGATCACACGGAAAGCCTACCGGCCCAGACGTTCCGGGCGCAGCCATGGAGGCGGAGTGCGCGGCGGAAAGTGACCCGGCAAAGACGGCAAAGAGGGGCATGGCGGCCCCGGTGCGTGGCTGCCGGGCGACGCCCCGCTCCTCGCCCCCATGACCTGCCCCCTCCACGACCCACGCCCGCGTCGAGTCCTTCGTGGACCTACGCCCGCGTCGAGTCCCTCGTGGACCTACGCCCGCGTCGAGTCCCTCGTGGCCTTCGTGGCTTTGGTGGCCTTCGCCGCCTTCGCCGCCGCCTTCATCTCCTGTTTGTGGGCGCGGACCTTCGACAGGGACTCGGGGCCGGTGATGTCGGCGACCGAGCGGAAGGAGTCGGGCTCGCCGTAGGCACCGGCCGCCTCGCGCCAGCCGTCCGGGTGGACGCCGAGCTGCTTGCCGAGCAGGGCGAGGAAGATCTGCGCCTTCTGCTTGCCGAAACCCGGCAGTTCCCGCAGCCGTCCGAGCAACTCGCGGCCGGAGCCCACGTCCCGCCAGACACCCTCGGCGTCACCGTCGTAGTGGTCGGCGAGGTACTGGCACAACTGCTGGACACGGCCCGCCATGGAGGCCGGGTAGCGGTGCACCGCCGGCTTCTCCGACAGCAGCGCCGCGAAACCCTCCGGGTCGTACGTGGCGATGGCGTGCGCGTCCAGATCCTCCGCGTCCATCCGCCGGGCGAGGGTGGCAGGGCCCTTGAACGCCCACTCCATCGGGATCTGCTGGTCGAGCAGCATCCCGATCAGCGCGGCGAGCGGGCTGCGGCCGAGCAGCGCGTCGGCCTCGGGGTCCTGGGCGAGGTGAAGGGTGACGTCCATGGACCGATGATCGCGTGTCGCTCCCCGGGCCGCCCGTCGGTAATCTCCCCGGGATGAACCCGCTGATGCCGCCGACACCCGGGCAACTCGTCGCGCACTACGGCCTGGAGCCCCTTCCGCGCGAGGGCGGCCTGTTCCGGCGTACCTGGTCCGGACCCGAGCGCGCCGACGGCCGCCCCGAGGGCTCGGCGATCGTCGCCCTGCTGACCGGCCGCCCCGGCGACTACTCCGCCCTGCACCGCCTGCCCACCGACGAGACCTGGCATTTCTACCTCGGCGACCCCTTGGAACTCCTCCTCCTCGCCCCCGACGGCACCGCCCGCACCGAGGTGCTCGGACCGGATGTCCTGGGCGGCCAGCACGTCCAGTTCACCGTCCCCGCCGCCACCTGGATGGGCGGCCGGGTCGCGGCGGGCGGCGCGTGGACCCTTTTCGGCTGCACGATGGCACCGGGCTTCACCTACGAGGACTACGAGCACGGCGACGCCGCCGCCCTGACGACGCGCTACCCGGCCGAGACCGCGCGAATCCTGAAACTGTGCCGGCCCTGAGCGCTCCGGGACTGCGGCCGGCCCGCTGAGCACCCCGCCGCCCCCATCCGTACCTGTCCCCGAGGCGGCGGACCGCGAGGCGGGGTGATGACGTGAGACACGACGACGGACGCGGCGACGGATACGACGACGGATACGACGACGGATACGACGACGGATACGACGACGGATACGGCGACGGACGCGGCACCGGCACGGGACGAAGGGGAGCAGGGGAGAAAGCGCATCGGGAAGTACGGGGGGCAGCGCGTCGGGAAGTACGACGGCACGGCGCCCGCCGGCGAGTGGAACGGCTGGTGCTGCTGCTGGGCACCACGCTGATCCTGCTCCTCCTCGGCGGTACCGCGCCGGCCTCCGCCCACGCCGCGCTCACCGCCACCGCCCCCGACGACGGAACCGTCCTCCCTCGCGCCCCCCGCCACGTCACCCTGACGTTCACGGAGTCGGTCGGCCTGCGCGACGACTCGTTCCGCGTTCTCGACCCCGACGGCCACCGCGTCCGCACCGGCGAGGCCGGGCACGCCGGCGACCGGTCCGACACCGCCCGCGTCACCCTGCCGGACCGGCTCGCCGACGGCACCTACACGGTGGCCTGGCGAGTGGTCTCCGCCGACAGCCATCCGGTCTCCGGCGCCATGACCTTCTCGGTCGGCGCGCCCTCCGCCACAGCCGCCGCGGCGGACACCGGCCCCACCGAGGACCCGCTGACCGGCGCCCTGCACAAGACAGCCCGCTACCTGGCCTACCTCGCCGTCGCGCTCCTCGTCGGCCCGGCGGCGTTCGTCGCGCTCTGCCGTCCGCCCGACCCCGCGCCGCTGCGCGCCCTGGCGGCGACGGGCTGGTGGAGCCTGCTCGCGGCCACCGTCGCCCTGCTGGTGCTGCGGGCCCCGTACGAGGCGGGCACCGGCCCGGCGACAGCCTTCGGCACCGGCGCCCTCACCACCACCCTGACCACCCGCCCCGGCGCGCTCCTCCTGGTGAGGCTGGCCCTGCTGCTACCGGCCGCCCTGCTCCTCGTACCCGTCTTCCGTCCCAGGGGCCCGGCCGGCCGGCCAGGCCCGCTCACGACCGCCACCGGCCCGCCCCTCGCCGTAGCGCTCGCGCTGACCTGGGCCGCCGCCGAACACGCCGCCGCCGGCATCCAGGTCCCCACGGCCGTCGCCTCCTCCGTACTGCACCTGCTGGCCACGGCGGTCTGGCTCGGCGGCCTCGCCGCCCTGCTCACCCTCCTGCGGCACACCCCGGCCACCGCGCTCCCGGCCACCGTCGTCACCCGCTTCTCCCGCCTCGCCGCCGCCTCGGTGACCGTCCTGGCCGTCACCGGCGTCTACCAGTCCTGGCGCGGCCTCGGCTCCTGGTCCGCGCTCACGGACACGACGTACGGCGGGCTGCTCCTGACCAAACTGACGGCGGTCGCCCTACTCCTGACAGCGGCGGCTGCCTCCCGCCGATGGACCGCCCGCCTGCCGGCCACGCCCGCACGAGCGCCCCGCGTACGCGCACCCGCCCCCGAACCCGCCACCGGCCCCCCACTCCCCCCACCACTCCCTCCGGAAGGCCCACGACCCACCACGTCCGCCGCAGCCGTTACGTCTGTCTCGTCCACCACGGCCGTTACGTTTGTCTCGTCCGCCACGGCCGTTACGTCTGCCAGGGCCGATCACCATCGCCGCGCCCTGCGCCGCTCCGTCCTCACCGAGGCCGCCGTCGCGGCCGTGGTCCTGGCCCTGACCACTGTGCTCACCAGCACGGTTCCGGGCCGCGCGGAGACCGAGGCGGCCCGCGCCGCACCGGTGGGCGCGCTGCCGCCCGCCTCCGTCACCACGATCCCGTTCGACGTAGGCACGCCCGGTGGCCGGGGCACCGTCCAGCTCACCCTGGACCCCGGCCGCACCGGCGACAACGCCGTCCAGGCCGTGATCCTCTCCGCCGACGGCGGCTTGACCACCGTCCCCGAACTACGCCTCACCTTCAGCCTCCCGACCCATGACCTCGGCCCGATCAACGCCCGACTCATCGACCGAGGCGGCTACTGGAGCACCAACGCCGTCACCCTTCCCCTCCCCGGCACCTGGACGGCGAAGGCCACGGTGCGGGTCTCGGAGGTGGACCAGGTGAGCGCGGTGGGGCGGGTGCGGGTGGAGAACTGAACGGACGCGACCGGCCACGCGGTCCCGACCGCAGCCGCGCCCTGCCTCGGTACTGCCCGGCACGCGAAAGTCCTCCACCTCCTCGCTTGACCGCTTGACCGCTTGACCGCTTGACCGCTTGATCGACGGTCAGGCGGACGCGGCGGGACGTGGGGTGCCGTGGAACACCTGGCTGGTGTGCCAGGAACGGTGGGCGGTGGCGATGGGGCGGACGCCCGGCTGCGGGCCGATGAGGGGACGGCCGGCGAGCACGAGGACGCCCTCGCGGGCCGCGGTGCTGTGGCCGACGAAGCTCTGCGAGACCAGGATGCGGTGGCCCCCGGCAGGGCCCTCACCGAGACCGAGCACGCCCTTGTCGAACAGCTTGTGGTGCAGCGAGCACAGACACAGCCCGTTCTCGACGTCGTCCGGTCCGTCAAACGCCCACCAGCGCACATGGGCCGCCTCGAGCCCGACCGGCACCGCGCCGATCCTGCCGTCGTACCCGCAGAAGGCGCACTGGTACTCGTACGCCGTCAGCACCATCTCCCGCATCCGCCGGTCCCGTTGCCTGCGCGCGGCCGAGAGCGGCATCGAGAACGGTCCGGTCTCGGCCTCCTCCAGCTCCAGGCCGACGGCTTCGCACAACTCGCCGTGGAGGGAGGGCGGGAAGTTCAGATCGAGCAGCACCCGTGCCATCCGGCCGAGCAGGGACGGATCCCGCCGCAGCGCCGCTCGTAGCTCCGGCGTCAGGCGCCCAGCGGCGCCGGTCGCGCGCAGTTCCCCGACTCCGGTTACCGGGACCGTATTCGGCGAGCAGGCCCCGCAGATCCTCCTCCACGGCGCTGAACCGCAGCTCGCCCTCGGCGTCCTGTTGAAACCGGCTGAGCGCGTACAGAAACAGCAACGGCTTGTGCGGAGCCCGTGCCCCGCTCCTCGTCCACTGCCGCAACCGCGCGGTGCGCTCGACCCAGTCCATGGTCGGCGATCGTAGTGGCGGCTCGGTTCGGCCAGGAGTGAGGAGACGGGAACTGAGACGGACAACGTCGAAGGGCCCCACCTCGCGGTGGGGCCCTTCGACGTATTGCCCGGTGAGAGCAATGGCGGAGGATACGAGATTCGAACTCGTGAGGGGTTGCCCCCAACACGCTTTCCAAGCGTGCGCCCTAGGCCACTAGGCGAATCCTCCGGTCGGAACATTACATGACGGCGGAGGGTGCTCGCGAACTCGTTGCCAGGCCCCCGGATCAGGTAACCTGTTGCGCAGCCCCTCACGCGGCGCTATCTGACTGAACTCCCCCAGGGCCGGAAGGCAGCAAGGGTAGGTCGGCTCTGGCGGGTGCGTGGGGGGCGTCTGCGTTGCCGGGCCGACCGGTTTGTCGGTGGGCGCCTATAACCTCGTATGCGTGTCGTCTCTCGCGCTCTACCGCCGCTACCGCCCGGAGTCCTTCGCCGAGGTCATCGGGCAGGAGCATGTCACCGACCCGCTGCAGCAGGCGCTGCGGAACAACCGGGTCAATCACGCGTACCTGTTCAGCGGTCCGCGCGGCTGTGGCAAGACGACGAGCGCGCGCATCCTCGCCCGCTGTCTGAACTGCGAGCAGGGCCCCACGCCGACCCCGTGCGGCGAGTGCCAGTCCTGCCAGGACCTGGCGCGCAACGGCCCCGGTTCGATCGACGTCATCGAGATCGACGCCGCTTCGCACGGTGGTGTGGATGACGCCCGTGACCTGCGGGAAAAGGCGTTCTTCGGGCCTGCGGGCAGCCGCTACAAGATCTACATCATCGACGAGGCCCACATGGTCACGTCGGCCGGCTTCAACGCGCTGCTCAAGGTCGTCGAGGAGCCGCCGGAGCATCTCAAGTTCATCTTCGCCACCACCGAGCCCGAGAAGGTCATCGGGACCATCCGGTCGCGCACCCACCACTACCCCTTCCGGCTGGTTCCGCCCGGCACCCTGCGGGAGTACCTCCACGAGGTGTGCCAGAAGGAGGGCGCCACGGTCGCCGAAGGGGTGCTGCCGCTCGTGGTGCGGGCCGGCGCGGGGTCCGTGCGTGACTCCATGTCCGTCATGGACCAACTGCTGGCCGGAGCCGGTGACGACGGTGTGACGTACGCCATGGCGACCGCGCTGCTCGGCTACACGGACGGCTCACTCCTCGACTCGGTGGTCGAATCGTTCGCCTCGGGTGACGGCTCCGCCGCCTTCGAGGTCGTGGACCATGTGATCGAGGGTGGCAACGACCCCCGCCGCTTCGTCGCCGACCTACTGGAGCGGCTGCGCGACCTGGTGATCCTGGCCGCCGTGCCGGACGCCGCCGAGAAGGGGCTGCTGGACGCCCCGGCCGACGTCGTCGAGCGGATGCAGGCCCAGGCGCGGTCCTTCGGTGCCGCCGAGCTGAGCCGCGCCGCCGACCTGGTCAACGAGGGGCTCACCGAGATGCGGGGTGCCACCTCACCCCGTCTCCAGCTCGAGTTGATCTGCGCGCGCGTGCTGCTGCCCGCCGCGTACGGTGACGAACGCTCGGTGATGGCCCGCCTGGACCGCATCGAACGTGGCGTGCACTTCTCCACGGGCGCGGGGCTGCCCGCCGCAGGGTACGTGCCTGGGACGGACGTCCACGGCGGCATGGGAGCGGGCGCGGCTCCCGTCGCGCCGGTGCCCCCGGCGCCGCAGGGTTCCCCGGTTCTCCAGAGTCCCCCGGTTCCGCCCGGGGGCGGGGCGGCCGCCGCCCGAGCCGCGGTACGGGCGGCGGGGCCCGGGCCGGCGGGACAGGGCGCTGCCGCCAGCGCTCCCGCGAGCCCTGGTTCGAGCCCCGGTCCGGGTGGTGGCGTGAGCGGCGGGGCGGTGCCGACCGGTGGGGGCAGCAGCGCTTCCGGTGACCTCGCCGGTGGCTCCGCCATCGGTTCCGACGGCGTCCGCGGGGACGGGCCCGGGGGCGTACCCGGCGGAGCCGGCACCGTCAGTGACCCTTCCGCCGGTACCGCGAGCCGCCCCGGTGGTGGCCCGGGAGTCGGTCAGTCCGCCACGCCCACGCCTCCCACCAGCACCCAAGTCCACCAAAACACCACAAACAACACAAACACCACAACCTCCCACGCCCCTCACGCCGCCCCAGCCGCCCCAGCCGCTCCTGCTTCCCCTCCTGCCTCCGGGCCCGCGCCCGGGGCCTGGCCCACCGCGGCCCCGGCGGGTGGCGGCCGCCGGCCGGGGGGATGGCCGACGGCGGCATCCGCCGGTGGCGGCGCCCAGCCGTCGTCCGCACCCGCCGCCCCGGCTCCGGCCCAGACCCCGACACCCGCTGCCGCGGCGCCGGCACCCACCCCCGCCCCCAGCGCTCCGAGTGGTGGCGCCGGCGGCCTCGACCCGCGCATGCTCTGGCCGAACATCCTGGAGGCGGTCAAGAACCGTCGCCGGTTCACCTGGATCCTGCTCAGCCAGAACGCCCAGGTGGCCGACTTCGACGGCACCTCGCTCCGGCTCGGCTTCGTCAACGCCGGTGCCCGTGACAACTTCCTGAGCAGTGGCAGCGAGGAGGTGCTGCGGCAGGCGCTGGCCGAGCAGTTCAGCGTCCAGTGGAAGATCGAGGCGATCGTCGACCCGTCCGGCGGCTCGGCACCCCCGCCGCCCTCCGGTCCCTCCGGCCCGCCCGGCTTCTCCGGCCCCTCCGCGACCTCCGGCGGCAACGGAGGCGGGAGCGGTGGCGGCTACGGCGGTGGCGGTGGTGGTGGCTACGGCGGTGGAGGCGGCGCTTCCGCATCCCGCCCGGTGGCATCGGCCCCGGCCCCGGCCCCGGCAGCTCCCGCCCCCTCGGCGGCCCGGTCGGCCTCCGGCCCTGCCCCCGCGTCCCGCCCGCCGGCTCCCGAGCCGCCGCCGGTCTCCATCGAGGACGACATCCCGGAGGACGACGACCCCGACTTCAACGAATCGGCCCTCTCGGGCAGGGAACTCCTCGTCCGGGAACTGGGGGCGACGGTGATGGAGGAGATCCCGCACGAGTAGGCGCCCCGGAGGCACGCCTTCCGAGCCGGGGCCCTCCCCCCACCCGAAGAGTCAAGCCTTCCGGACCGGGGCCATCCCCTCCCCTCCCGTCCCTCGGAGGAACCCACGAACCCCGGCGCTCACCCTCCTCGGAAGTCCCTACAGAAGCCCCTACAAAGGGGCCCCGCCCGTTCCCGTAGGCTGACCCCCGTGAAGGTCCTCGTCATCGGCAGCGGTGCCCGCGAACACGCCCTGTGCCGTTCCCTGTCCCTCGACCCCGACGTCACCGCGTTGCACTGCGCCCCGGGCAACGCCGGCATCGCCGAGGTCGCCGAGCTGCACCAGGTCGACGCCCTCGACAGCGCGGCCGTCTCCGCCCTCGCCACCCGGCTCGGCGCCGAGCTGGTCGTGGTCGGCCCGGAGGCGCCCCTGGTCGCCGGGGTCGCCGACGCCGTGCGGGAGACGGGCATCCCGGTCTTCGGCCCCTCCAAGGAGGCCGCGCGACTGGAGGGCTCCAAGGCGTTCGCCAAGGAGGTCATGGCGGGCGCCGACGTACCCACCGCGCGTTCATACGTCTGTACGACACCGGAGGAGATCGACGAGGCGCTCGCCGCCTTCGGCGCCCCCTACGTGGTCAAGGACGACGGTCTCGCCGCCGGCAAGGGCGTCGTCGTCACCGAAGACATCGAGGCCGCCCGCGCCCACGCCGCCGCCTGCGAGCGCGTGGTCATCGAGGAGTTCCTCGACGGCCCCGAGGTCTCCCTGTTCGCCGTCACCGACGGCGACAACGTCCGCCCGCTCCAGCCCGCCCAGGACTTCAAGCGCGCGCTCGACGGCGACGAGGGCCCGAACACCGGCGGCATGGGCGCCTACTCCCCGCTGCCCTGGGCCGACCCGAAGCTCGTGGACGAGGTCGTGCACACCGTCCTGCAGCCCACCGTCGACGAGATGCGCCGCCGCGGCACGCCGTTCTCCGGTCTCCTCTACGCCGGTCTCGCGATCACGTCCCGCGGCATCCGCGTGATCGAGTTCAACGCCCGCTTCGGCGATCCCGAGACGCAGGTCGTGCTGGCCCGTCTCGACACCCCGCTCGGAGGTCTGCTGATGGCCGCCGCCACCGGTAACCTCGCCGACCTGGAGCCGCTGCGCTGGAACGACCACGCGGCGGTCACCGTGGTCGTCGCCTCGCACAACTACCCCGGCACCCCGCGCACCGGCGACCCGATCACCGGCCTGGACGAGGTGGCCGTGCGGGACGCCCCGCACGCGTACGTCCTGCACGCGGGCACCCGCACCGACGGTGACGCCGTGGTCAGCGCCGGCGGACGCGTCCTGTCCGTCACGGCCACCGGCACGGACCTCACCGAGGCTCGCGACCGCGCCTACCGGGCCGTCGCCCGCATCGGCCTCGACGGCTCCCAGCACCGCACGGACATCGCGGCGAAGGCGGCGGCAGACGCGTAGGCGGCTGACGCGTAGGCGGCAGACGCATAGGGCCCAGCCGCCCGCCGCCCATCACCCGCCGCCCGCCGCCCATCACTCACCGCCCCCCGGCGCTCCCAGCGTGCCCCTTGGCTGCGCCCTCTCCACGCCCTCCGCGCCCTCACCAGGCCCCGGGTCCGCCCCAGGAACCGGGGCCTGATCCTTGCCGTCCGTCATCCACCTCTCCCCAAAGCCATTCCATCGAGTGACCGCTGCCCCATATGGCTGACGCGCACCGGGCCCCCAACTAGGGTGCGGCGCAAGCATTCCGGCACTTGGCCCACCGGCATTGCGATGTCAGTGGCGGGTGCCACAGTGGGGGAGTGAGCACCACCAGGCAGCCCGAGAGCCGGACGGACGACCGCGCGGACAACCGTACGGACGACGGCGCGGGCGGCAGTACGCACAACCACAGCGGCACGGACGACGGCACGGCCAACGCCTCGAACAGGCAGTGAGGGGACGAGATCCGGTCATGACCGGCATGGGTGTGGAGGAGCGGGGTGCGCGGGCCGCCCGGGCCCGGGCCCTGGCCGTGCTGCGCATCCGCAGCCGCGCCCTGGCCGTAGCCCTGCTGCCCGCCGCGGCCGCCGTGATCCTGCTCGCGGGCGTTGCCACCGGCCACCTCGTCGGCGCGGGCTGGGACGCCGTCCGCTGGGCCGTCTCGGTGTTCGCCCTCCTCGTCCTGCTCGCCGCCGCGGGCGTGGCCGCCGTCGTCACCCGGGCGCGGCCCGCCGTCAGCCCCACGGTCGCGATCGCCGAGAGAACGGCACCGGACCTGTACCGGCTGGTGCGCGACCTCGCCGACCGGCTCGACGTTCCCGCCCCGTCCGCCATAGCCCTCACCCCGGACTGTGACAGTTGGCTGGAGGACCGTACCCATCCGGCGCACGGACCCCCGCCCCCCGAGGAGCACGGGGACGTGGCGGGCACGGACGGGCAGCCGCGCCGCCGGACCACCGCCGCGCCCGTCCTCGTGATCGGCTCCCCTTTCCTGTGGTGGATGCGGGTCGGTGAACTCCGCGCCGTCCTCGCCCCCGTCGTCGCCGGTACGGGACCGTCGGCGCACCCCGACATAGCCGCCGCCCGGCGTTTCGTACGCGGACTGGACGCGGCCGTGGCGGTGGCCTCGGAACCGGACCGGCATCCGCTCGCCCGGGGCGCGCTCGCGGGCGTCGGCGCGGTCGCCCGCGTCCTGCTGCGCAGTTGCCGGGTGCACGCGGCCGAGATGGAGCGCGGAGTCGCGGTCGCCGCCGCCGAGCGCGCACAGGCCGTGGACTACGGGCTGCGGATCGTCGCCCAGGAACAGGTGGGCCTGGCCTACGCGGGCTGGGACCGGCTGCTGACCCGGGTGGCGCTGCCCGCCTGGCGGATGGGCCGCTGGCCCTCCCGGCTGGATGTGGGGGTCGTCGCGGCCCTCACCGAGCTGTCCCGGCGCGACCGGCTGGCCGAGGGCTTCACCTCCCGGCTCGGCGAACGCCCCGCGTGCGATCTGCTCGAAGAGCCCGGCACGGTCGACGAGGCCGCCTCCCTGCTCGCCGCCCGTCTCTTCCACGGCAGCCCCGCCGAGCCCGGCGCGGACTGGGCGCCGGTGGAGTGGCACGAGTACCCGGAGGAGGTGGTCGACCGTACCTGGCGCACCGACGCGGCCCGTCTCCACCGTGTCCTGGACTCCCTGGGCGTCCGCCGCGCCCCCGGCACCACCGCCCCCGGCCCGGAGGGCCCCACCCTGGCCCGCGTCCTGGACCACCTCACGGACCCGCCCCCCGCCACGACCCCCACCCCTCCCGTCCCCACCCCTCC
>NZ_BAABIG010000081.1:0-16554 GCF_039542605.1 Streptomyces ziwulingensis | reverse complement strand
GTCGATGTAGTCCTGGACGGAGGCGATGTGCAGGCGCAGGCCGTGCCGGGCGACGGTGCGGTCGCGGTACTCCAGTACCTCGGGGAAGTTGTGTCCGGTGTCGACGTGCAGGAGGGAGAAGGGGACGGGTGCGGGGGTGAACGCCTTCAGCGCCAGATGGAGCATGACGATGGAGTCCTTGCCGCCGGAGAAGAGGATCACCGGTCGTTCGAACTCGCCCGCCACCTCGCGGAAGATGTGCACCGCCTCCGACTCCAGGGCGTCCAGATGAGAGAGGGCGACGTCGCTCACAGCAGCCCCCGCTCCGCCAGCACCGCGTACACGGTGTCCGCCGACTCCCGCGGCGTCTGGTCCCGCGTCCGCAGCACCAGCGCCGGATCGGCCGGCGGCTCGTACGGGTCGTCGACCCCGGTCAGCCCGGTCAGCTCACCCGCGGCCTGCTTGGCGTAGAGCCCCTTCACGTCCCGCTCGCCACACACCTCGACCGGGGTCGCCACATGCACCTCGATGTACGGGGTGGCACTCGCCGCGTGCCGGGCCCGGACCGCCTCGCGGCTGTCGGCGTACGGCGCGATCACGGGGACGACGCAGAGGACACCGTTGCGGGCGAGCACCTCGGAGACCAGGCCGATCCGCCGCACGTTGGTGTCGCGGTCCGCGCGGGAGAAACCCAGGCCCGCCGAGAGGAAGCGGCGGATCTCGTCGCCGTCGAGGACCTCCACCCTGCGGCCCTCCGCCTTCAGCCGGTCACCGAGCAGCCGGGCGATGGTCGTCTTGCCCGCGCTCGGCAGCCCGGTGAGCCAGACGGTGGCTCCCGCAGGTCTTGCCGTGGTGGTCATGCGCAACAGTCCTCTTCTCGTTCTGCCCCCGTCACGACCTCACGGACGGTAGGTAAGAAACTTGAGAGGAGGCACAGAGGAAGCTGAGGGTCACGTGAGGGACACGTGTTGTGTCTGAGGTCACACCCGCTGATCAGCGCGGCGGTCCCGGGGCGTTCGGGGCCACTCCCGCGAAGACCGCCCCGGCGTCCCGCAGCCGCTCGTGCAGCGCGCGGAAGACGGCCGCCGAACGGGCGCCCGGCCAGTCGGCGGGCAGCAGCCGGGCCGGCAGCCCGGGGTCGGCGTACGGCAGCCGGCGCCAGGAGTCCAGGGCCGGCAGGTAGTCGCGGTAGGCGTCCTCCGGCGGGGTGTCCGCGCGCCGCTCCCAGGTGGCCAGCACGGGCTCGTGGCGGTCGAGGAACGCCTCGTGCTCCTTGGCGACCGCGGCCAGGTCCCACCAGCGGGCCACCGCCTCGGCGGTGGGGGCGAAACCCAGGTGCTCACCGCGGAAGAAGTCGACGTACGCGTCCAGCCGCAGCCGCCCGAGGGTGTGCCGGGTCTCCTCGTAGAGGCGGGCCGGGGCGATCCACACGCCGGGGGCGGCGGCGCCGAAGCCGAGCGCGGAGAGCCGGGAGCGCAGGACGTGCCGCTTCTGCCGCTCCGACTCCGGCACGGAGAACACCGCGAGCACCCAGCCCTCGTCCTCGCGAGGATCGGTGGCGTAGATCCGCCGGTCGCCGTCGACGAGCAACTGGCTTGCCTCGTCGGAGACTTCGTATCCGGCCGCGCCCTCGGCCGTGCGCGCGGGCAGCAGCAGGCCGCGCCGCTTGAGACGCGAGACCGACGAGCGTACGGAGGGCGCGTCCACCCCGACCGCGGCGAGCAGTCTGATCAGCTCGGCGACGGGCACGGGACCCGTCGCGAAGCGACCGTACGCGCCGTAGAGCGTGACGATGAGGGAGCGCGGGGTGAGCTGGTCGGACACGTTGATCATCTTAGGTCGTCGGGGTGTGGGCCGGTATCGCCGCAGGTACCCGCGTCGGTGAGCCGGAACCGCTGGAGTTTGCCGGTCGCCGTGCGCGGCAGCGCGTCGTGGAACACGATCTCCCGGGGGCATTTGTACGGCGCCAGCTCCGAGCGGACGAAGACGGCCAGCGCCTCGGCGTCCGGCTCGGCACCCTCCTTCAGCACCACATGGGCCACCACGACCTGCCCGCGTCCCGCGTCCGGCCGGCCCACCACCGCCGCCTCCGCCACGGCCGGATGGCGCAGCAGCGCCTCCTCCACCTCGGGGCCGGCGATGTTGTACCCGGCGGAGACGATCATGTCGTCGGCGCGGGCCAGGTACCGGAAGTAGCCGTCGGGTTCGCGGACGTAGGTGTCCCCGGTGACGTTCCAGCCGCCGCGCACGTACTCCCGCTGCCGCGGGTCGGCGAGATAGCGGCAGCCGACCGGGCCGCGCACCGCGAGCAGTCCCGGCCGGCCGTCGGGCACCGGCTCGCCGTGCGGGTCCTGCACCCGGGCCTGCCACCCCGGTACCGGAAGGCCCGTGGTGCCGGGCCGGATCCGCTCGTCGGCGGCGGAGAGGAAGATGTGCAGCAGCTCGGTGGCGCCGATGCCGTTGATCAGGCCGAGCCCGGTACGCGCGTGCCAGGCCCGCCAGGTGGCGGCCGGCAGGTTCTCACCGGCGGAGACGCAGCGCCGCAGGGACGTCACGTCGTACCCGTCGAGGTCGTCGAGCATCACGCGGTACGCCGTCGGCGCGGTGAACAGCACCGACACCCGGTGCGCGGCGATCGCGGCGAGCAGGTGCCGGGGTCCGGCCCGCTCCAGCAGCAGGCTGCACGCGCCCGCCCGCATCGGGAAGATCACCAGGCCGCCCAGGCCGAAGGTGAAACCGAGCGGGGGACTGCCCGCGAACAGGTCGTCCGCGCACGGCTTCAGGATGTGCCGGGAGAAGGTGTCGGCGATCGCGGGGATGTCCCGGTGCAGGTGCACGCACCCCTTGGGGCGGCCGGTGGTGCCCGAGGTGAAGGCGATCAGCGCCACGTCGTCGGCCGCGGTGTCCACGGCCGGGTAGGGCGCGGTGGACGCCGGGCGGTTCAGCAGGTCGTCGGGGCCGGCACCGCCGTACGTCGTGATCCGCAGCCCCGGGACCCGCGCCGCGGCGAGGTCGGTGACGGCCCGGACGTCGCACAGGGCGTGCCGGACGCGGGCGATCTCGCACATCGCGCTCAGCTCGTGCGGGCGCTGCTGGGCGAGCACGGTGACGGCGACCGCGCCCGCCTTGAGCACGGCGAGCCAGCAGGCGGCCAGCCACGGGGTGGTGGGGCCGCGCAGCAGCACCCGGTTGCCGGGGACCACACCGAGGTCGCCGGTGAGCAGATGGGCCAGCCGGTCGACGCGGGCGCGCAGTTCGCCGTAGGTCCACACGGTGCCGGGGGCGGTGCGGAAGGCGGGGCGGCCGGGGTCGTCGGCGCCGTCGAGGAGTTCGGCGGCGCAGTTCAGGCGCTCCGGGTAGCGCAGTTCCGGGAGGTCGAAGCGGAGCTGGGGCCACTGGTCGGGCGGCGGCAGGTGATCGCGGGCGAACGTGTCGACGTGGGCGGTACGGGCGGTGCCACGGCGATCCATGACGGTACGCCCCCTTGTCGTCGTGGGCTCGCTTCCGGAGAATATCGGGTTGGTGACGACAGTCAACGGTGCGCGATATTGCGAGAAGTCGGGGACTGGGAGGCGGAGTCGGAGACCGGCGGGGGAGACGACGCGGGGGAGACAGGGAGACCGGTGATGTCCGCTTTCTCGCTCGAACCGGCGCAGGCGGCCTGGTGCGCCGAACTGCGCGCCCTGGCCGTCGAACGGCTCCGCCCGCTCGCCGACGCGGGCGAAGCGGGCCGGGTGAACCGCCCTCTCCTCGCCGCACTGGGCAAACTGGGCCTGCTGCCCCGGCTGTTCACCTCCGGAGCGCTCGACCTGTGCCTGATGCGGGAGTCCCTCGCCCGCACCTGCGCGGAGGCCGAGACCGCGCTGGCCCTCCAGGGACTCGGCGCCTATCCGGTGCGCGCCCACGGCACCGCGGCCCAGCGCGCCCGCTGGCTGCCCCGGGTCGCCGACGGCACCGCGGCCGCAGCCTTCGCCCTCAGCGAGCCGGGCGCCGGCTCCGACGCGGCGGCGCTGTCGCTGCGGGCGACACCGGACACGGGGGCCGGGTCGACGGGGGCCGGGGCCGGCGAGGTTCTGGACGCTCGTTCCGACGGGCGGTCGGGCTGGCGGCTCAGTGGTGAGAAGTGCTGGATCTCCAACGCCCCGGAGGCCGACTTCTACACCGTCTTCGCCCGCACCACGCCCGGCGCCGGCGCCCGCGGCGTCACCGCGTTCCTCGTCCCCGCCGACCGGCCCGGCCTCACCGGCACCCCCCTGGAGATGCTCGCGCCGCACCCCCTCGGCGCCCTCACCTTCGACGAGGTGCCGGTGAGCGCCGACGACCTGCTCGGCGAGCCGGACCGCGGCTTCCGGGTCGCCATGGGCACCCTGAACCTCTTCCGCCCGAGCGTCGGTGCCGCCGCGGTCGGCATGGCCCAGGCGGCCCTGGACGCGACCCTGGCGCACACCCGCGCCCGCGACGCCTTCGGCGGCAAGCTGTGCGACCTCCAGACCGTCGCCCACCAGGTCGCCGAGATGTCCCTGCGCACCGAGGCGGCCCGCCTGATGGTGTACGCGGCGGCGACGGCGTACGACACCGGCGCGCCGGACGTCCCGCTGCGCGCGGCGATGGCGAAACTGCTGGCCACGGAGACCGCCCAGTACGTCGTGGACCGCGCCGTCCAGCTCCATGGCGCCCGCGCCCTGCGCCGCGGCCACCTCCTCGAACACCTCTACCGCGAGGTACGCGCCCCACGGGTGTACGAGGGCGCCAGCGAGGTGCAACGGGAGATCATCGCGAAGGAGTTGTACGCGCGGCGGTCCCCGACCGTGGGGGCGGGGGAGGCCGGAGGAACATGACCGTCGAACGCGTCGACCCGCCCCGGCTCTCCCCGCCCACCGGCTTCTCCCACGCCGTCGTCGCCACCGGCAGCCGTATCGTCTTCCTGGCCGGTCAGACCGCCCTCGACGCCGACGGGGAGGTGTGCGGCGAGACGCTCCCCGAGCAGTTCGACAGGGCCCTCGCCAACCTTCTCGCGGCCCTGCGCGCGGCCGGCGGCACCCCCGCCGAGCTGGCCCGCGTCACCGTCTACACCACCGACCTCGCCGCCTACCGCGCCCACGCCCCGACGCTGGGCCGGCTGTGGCGCGCCCGCGCGGGCCGGCACTACCCGGCGATGGCCGTCGTCCAGGTCGCCCGCCTGTGGGACGAGACGGCGACGGTCGAACTGGACGGCTTCGCGGTGCTCCCATAGCCGTACCGCCGGCCGTACCGCTCCCGAGGGGACGCGCCACCGAAGGGGTGACGTGCACGCCGTCGGCCCCGTGAGCCCGGTACCAGTGGAAACCCCACACCCAGGAGGTTTCCCATGACCCTGCGTCCGGCCCTCGGCGCCGTCGCCGGCGCCACCCTGCTCCTGCTGGCCGCCGCACCCGCCGCACCCGCCGCCCCCGCCGTGCTCGGGACGGTGACGGTCGACCCCACCGGTCGTATCGCCGCGGACGGCACCGTCACCCTCACCGGCACCTATAGCTGCGTCCCCGGCGCCGGCCCGGTCTTCGTCAGCTCCTCCGTCGGCCAGGACAACGGCTCCGTCCGCCACGGCATCGGCGGCACCCGAGCCGTGTGCGACGGCCGGCAGCACCTCTGGGCCAACTCCGGCCGGCCGTCGTCCGCCACCCGCCTGAGACCCGGCCCGGCCGACGTCGAGGCCACCCTGATGGAGCTGCGTCCGCTCGGCGGCGGCCTCCCGCTGCCGAGCTTCCACGCCCGGCAGGCGGGGACCGTCGCGCTGGTCCAGGGCTGACACCGCGGCGCACGCCCCCGGCCGTCAGGCCGGGTAGGCGTGCGTCTGAGCCGCCTTCAGCGTCGCCCAGACCGTCGCCCCCGGATGCAGGCCCAGCTCGGCCGCGGCGACCGTCGTCAGATCGGCGACGAGCGGGAGTACGCCGGTGAGGTCGGCCCGGATCTGGTCGCCATGGGTCTCCAGACCGGCCACCTCGCACCGCCACAGGTTGCGCGCGCTGGAACCGCTGGGCCGGTCCCGGTGCAGGGTCACCGCACCCGGCGGGAAGGCGACGAAGACGGGCCCCGTCAGCTCCTCCGTGGTCGTGATCACCGGCCCGCCACCGTCGCCATCGCCACCGCCCCCGCCACCGTCGCCATCGCTGCCGCCGTGCCCGTCGACGCGGACCGTGTGACCCTCGGCGCGCCCCTTGTAGAGGTTGAGGCCGACCAGGTGGGCGATGTAGTCCGTACGCGGATGGCGGGCGATCTCGGCGGGAGAACCCTCCTGGACCACCCGCCCCTCCTCGACCACGACGAGCCGGTCGGCCAGCACCATCGCGTCCAGCGGATCGTGCGTGACGAGTACGGCGACCGCCTCGAACTCGGCCAGATGGCGGCGGAGCTGGGTGCGCACCTCCAGGCGGGTGCGGGCGTCGAGCGCGGCGAGGGGCTCGTCGAGCAGGAGCAGCCGGGGCCGGGTCGCCAGGGCACGGGCGAGGGCGACGCGCTGGGCCTGGCCGCCGGAGAGCCGGCGGGGCTTGGCGCCGGCGTGCGCGGCGAGCCCCATCCGCTCCAGCCAGCCCGCGGCCAGCGCGCGGGCCTCGGCCTTGGACGCGCCGTGGCAGCGCGGCCCGAACGCCACGTTGTCCAGCGCGGTGAGGTGAGGGAAGAGCAGGTAGTCCTGGAAGACGACGCCGACCGGCCGGGACTCGGGCGGCGTACGCTCCAGCCCCGTACCGTCCAGGCGGAGATGCCCGTCCGTGAGCGGGACGAGACCGGCGAGGGCGCGCAGCGCGGTGGTCTTGCCGGCGCCGTTCGGACCGAGCAGCGCCACGACGTCCCCGGGCGCGGCCGTCAGCGTCACCTCCAGCCGGAAGTTCCCGCGATCGACGACGAGCCGGGCGTCCAGGCCCTCGGGCGCGGCGGCGGACGCACCGGAGTGCGCCCGGGTGCCGCCGGGGCCGGTCATGAGGTGGTCATCCAGCGGTCGCGCAGGCCGGCCAGGACCGCGACGGACACGGCGAGCAGCACCAGGCTGAGGGCTATGGCGGCCTCGGGGTCGCTCTGCAGGGCCAGGTAGACGGCGAGCGGCATCGTCTGGGTCCGGCCGGGGAAGTTCCCCGCGAAGGTGATGGTGGCCCCGAACTCGCCGAGCGCCCGCGCCCAGGCGAGGACCGCGCCCGCGGCGACACCGGGCGCGATGAGCGGCAGGGTGACCCGGCGGAACGCGGTGAAACGGGACGCGCCCAGGGTCATGGCGGCCTCCTCGTAGCGCGGGTCGGCGGCCCGCAGCGTGCCCTCGACGCTGATGACGAGGAAGGGCATCGCGACGAACGCCTCGGCGAGGACCACCCCGGTGGTGGTGAACGGCAGCGTGACGCCGAACCACGCGTCCAGCCACTTGCCGACCACCCCGTTGCGGCCGAGCGCCATCAGCAGCGCGACGCCGCCCACCACCGGCGGCAGGACGAGCGGCAGGGTGACCAGCGCGCGGACCAGCCCGCGGCCGGGGAACTCGACCCGGGCCAGCAGCCAGGCCAGCGGCACCCCGATCACCAGGCTCACCGCGGTGGCCGAGGTGGCGCACAGCAGGGACAGCCGCAGCGCCTGCCAGACCTCGGGGCTGGTCAACTGGTCCGGCAGACTCCGCCAGGGGGTGCGGACCAGCAGCGCGAGCAGCGGCAGTACGAGGAAGGCCAGCCCCACCAGGGCGGGCACGAGCAGCGGCAGCGGTACGGCGCGGCCGGGCGCACGGGTCACGGGGCGAGGAACCCGGCCCCGGTCAGGACCTTCCGCCCCTGCTCGGAGCGGACCAGGGCGATGAACGCCTTGGCGGCCCCGGCGTTCTCCGCGTTCTTGAGCAGCGCGATCGGATAGTCGTTGACCGCGTCGGCGGACTCGGGGAAGTCCACGCCCTCGACCTTGTCGCCCGCCGCGTGCACATCGGTCTTGTAGACGACGGCCGCGTCGGCCTCCTTCAGCTCCACCTTGGTCAGCGCGGACTTGACGTCCTGCTCGTAGGAGACCGGGGTGAGCTTCAGCCCGGCGGCGTCCAGGGCCGTCCGGGCGGCGGCGCCGCAGGGCACCTCCTCGTCGCACAGCACGACCTTGAGCCCGGAGCCGGTGAGATCCTTGAGCGAGGAGATCCGGTCCGGGTTGCCCGGCAGCGTGGCGATCTCCAACTGATTGCGCACGAAGGTGACGGGCGTGCCGGACGCGTCACCCG
Organism: Streptomyces ziwulingensis; assembly: GCF_039542605.1. Taxonomy (NCBI): domain Bacteria; kingdom Bacillati; phylum Actinomycetota; class Actinomycetes; order Kitasatosporales; family Streptomycetaceae; genus Streptomyces; species Streptomyces ziwulingensis. Next base: position 8,363 of record NZ_BAABIG010000081.1, on the reverse strand, counting down.
CGTCGGTGACCGTCTTCATCGTCTTGGGACTGGCGGAGGCGAACACGTCCGCCGGTGCGCCACCGGTGATGCTCGCGGCGAGGGAGTCGCTGCCGCCGAAGCTGAACGTCACCTTCGTGCCCGGGTGCTCCTTCTCGAACTCCGCGCCCAGCGCCGTGAAGCTCTCCTTCAGCGAGGCGGCGGCGAGCACGGTCACCTCACCGGACACCCCGGCGGACGCCGACGCGGAGTCGTCCGCGCCGGACGACGAGGAGTCGTCGGAGCCGGAGCCGGAGGAGGAACAGGCGCTCAGGGCGAGCAGCGCGGCGGTCGCCGCACCGGCGGCCCGCAGCGCTTGCCGCCCGCGGTGCCCGCGGTGACCGGAAGGGGTCGTCGTCGTCACAGGTCCACTCCCTCGATGTCCGGCGATTGTCCGGCGGTTGTGCGGCGATTGTCGCGGCGACCTCGCGCACGTTCGCGAGGACCGACGCGCCGATCATAGTGCCGACCGCCGCAGATGCGAGGCAAAGTCCCCCTGTCTCATCGCACAAGCCGCTCAATCGACGTCCGAACCCGGAATGTGCCTTCGCACGAAGAGGCGCCGGGCGGGCGCCCGTCAGGCCCGGTCGACATGGACGTTCGTCGACTTCACCCGGGCGGTGGCCTCCACCCCCACCTCCAGCCCGAGTTCCTCCACGGCCTCCCGGGTCAGCAGCGACACCAGCCGGTGCGGCCCGGCCTGGATCTCCACCTGGGCCGCGACATCGCCGAGCTTGACGGCGGTGACGATGCCGGGGAAGGCGTTGCGGACAGAGGTGTACGAGGGGTCCTCCTCGCCGCCGTCGCCCTTGGCCAGCTCGACGGAGAAGGCGGCCAGATCCTTCCCGTCGATGAGACGCCGGCCGCCTTCGTCCCGATGAGTGGCCACCCGCCCGGCGTCCGCCCACCGCCGCGCGGTGTCCGGACTCACCCCGAGCAGCCGTGCCGCCTGACCGATTGTGTAGGACTGCATGGGGGTCAAGATAGGCGATCGGCGCCGGGTCGACCGCACCGCACGACCTGGTCAGGACGTGGGCGCGGGGCTCCCGGCCGCCCCGCGCCCGACCTCCCCCGGCGGGTGACCGCCTTCCTCAGCGGGTGACCGCCTCCCTCGCCTTCCTCAGCGGGTGACCGCCAGGTCGTCGAAGTGCGAGGCGGTGTAGGAGTCGAGGCCCAGACCCACCTGGCCGTGGGTGTAGGTGCCGTCGGTGACCCGGGCGACCACGCGGTTGTCGACGCGGGCGGTGATCGTGTCGCCCTTGAAACCGAGCGAGAGCCGGTGCCAGGTGTCCGTACCCGCGCCGGACCGACTGCCGCTCGCCAGGACGTGCGTCGCCTTGTCGGGCGCGACGACCTTCAGCGACCACGTACCGTCGGCCGACAGATCGAGGTGGTAGCCCTGCCAGACGTTGTTGCGGCCGGGGCCGACGTTGTTGAGCTGGTTCACGACCCGGCCGAGGAGCGAGGCCGTCCCGGTGCTGTCGGTGCTGTCGGTGCCGACGGTGCCGTAGGCGCCATTGACGAGTGTCTTGGCGGACACGGTGTAGTCGGTCCACCGGCTGTCGCCGACCAGGGTGAGCGGACTGGCGACCCTCGACCACTTGGTGGGCGGCGTCGTGACGGTCTGCCGCAGGCAGGTGCCGGTACCCCGGTCGCCGGCGGCGGACCGAGGGGCCGCGGCCGGGCAGCGGGCGGCCTGGAACGCGCCCTCCATGTCGGAGAGGTACCGGGGCGTGGCACCCGACCGGTAGCGGTCGAAGTCGTCCCGGTAGGGCAGCGCCATCGTCCGGGCGGCGGGCGCCTTCGCGGCCGCCCGGCTCTTCCCGCCGGCCATGGTGGTCAGCGTGGTGACGGTGCCCGGCTCCAGGGTCACCCGGTGGCCGCCCGCCGCGTCCGGACGGACGTCGGCGCCGCGCACGAACCAGTCGGCGGGGTCGGTCGACTCCAGCGTGGTCGACCAGCGGTGCAGCGCGCCGCGCGGAAGCCCCCCGGTGGGGGTGACGCCGACCGCCTGCGGCCCGGTCGCGCCGGTGGTCTCGAACACCGTCGTGTACTGCGGTTCCGGCCCCGGCGACCGCAGCGTCACATAGGTGCCGCCGCCGTCGAGGTAACCGCTCGCCGAGTCGACATAGCGCCAGCCGGGGCGGGTGAACTGCGCGGTCTGGGCGAGCGTCCACAGCGTCGGGCCCAGGTCGTAGTGGCCGGTCCACGGCTCGTTGGCCTGGAGCAGCCCGCTGCCCTGCATCTGCACGGTCGGATACCAGGCGTACACGGCGGGCCAGTTGATGAAGGCGGTGATGCGGGAGTCCACGTACTCGTGGTTCATCTCGGCGGCGAGCCGACTGGCTCCGGTCAGGTAGTTGTTCCAGCCCGACTCACTCGCGAAGAGCGGTTTGTCCAGGTCGAGGGCGTCCTGCGAGCTGGAACAGTGGACGGCCGAGCACGGATAGTGGATGCCGACGACGTCGGTGGCCGCGTCGAAGGCGGGGTCGTTCTTCATGTCGGTGGCCACGTCCCACCCGGCGTTGTCGGCCGCCACCACCTTCACCTCGCCGTAACCGTGGGCGACCAGCGCCTTCTTGAGCTTGCCGTACCAGGCGGCGTCCCAGCCCTTCTCGTTCCAGCCGCCGAGATAGCCGACGTCCAGTCCGTGCCGCTCGGCGCAGCCCAGCCACTTGGTCAGGTAGGTGACGTTGTCGTCGGACCAGAAGCCGCCCTCGAACCAGCCGGGCGCGCCCCATTCGAGGCCGTAGAAACGGATCCGCGGATTGCGCTTCCGGGCCTCCTCCATCAGCCACCACTCGTAGCCGCGGTCGCAGTTCACCTCGGTCCGGGTGCGCATGTGGCTCGGTTCGGCACCGTTACTGGAGTTGGTGTCCGCGCCGATCTCCACCTTCAGGATCTGCAGCGAGGCACCCGCTCCCGGCTTGAAGAGGTAGTCGAGGATCTGGGTGCGCTGCGGCTCGGGGTAGTCGACGAGCAGCCGTGAGGTGCCGCCGCCACCGCTGATGGCACCGACCCCGTCGAAGACGCGCCCGGTGCCGGCGCCGTCCACGGTGATCTCCTGTCCGGCGGTCGTCGCCGGGCCGGCGTGCGCGGCGGACGGTGCGACGGCGGCGAGGCAGGACATGAGCAGGGCGCACAGCGCCCGTGTCCACCGTCGGCCTCCGCTCCGGGCGGACGGCCCGGTCATGCGGCTGTGCGTGCGACTCGGCATACGGCTGTGCGTGCGGCTGTGCGTGCGACTCGGCATACGGCTCTGCGTACGGCTCGGCGTAGGGCTCGGCGTACGGCTCTCCATGCGGCTCTCCTTGGCGGGAGGGTTGCGGGGGGCGGGTGTCACAGCGCTACGCGGCTGCGGCCGGCGGGCACCTTCCGGCTCCGGGACCGGCCGTCCGGGGCGACCACCTCGACCCGGGCCGGTCCGTCGGCCGTGACGTCGAAGGAGGCTCCCGAGCCGCGGAGCACGAAGTCGCGGACCGCGACCCGGGCGCCGGTCGCCCGGAACACGGTCCGGCCGTCGCGAACCAGGACGGTGCGGCGCGGACCGGCCGAGACGGTGTACGTGTGCCCCCGGAGGACAACGTTGTCAACCGTGTTGGTGCCGGGCAGCGTCAGCGAACCGAACATCAGCGCCGACGGGTCGCCGTCCCAGGGGTTGTCGGAGAGCAGCTCGTGCAGCCCCTGCACGGCCATCGCGTTCGACCAGGAGTAGGTGCGCCAGGCGGTGTCGACGGCGGAGGCCATGACCCCCTGCCCCGGATCGGGGTCGAAGGACTCGGGGAACCAGCCCTCCTTGTCCCAGGCGTCGAGGTACATCGCGGTGGAGCGGGCGGCGAACCGTCCCGCGGCGTCGTCGAACCCGTACCGCTTGACGCCGTCGTACACGGTGAAGTTCATGGGCGGCCAGGCGGCTCCCAGCCACTGCTCGGGCGAGGAGTTCTCGCCGTACCGCTCGAAGTACTTGAAGTGCGCGGAGCCGGGGTGCACGGGGCCGCCGGTGCAGTACGCCGGGTCGTTGCGGGCGACGCTGGGAATGACGTACTCGCCCCAGAACTCCTCCTCGTTCAGCAGGTGTTCCTCGACCAGCACCCGGGCGCGTTCGGGCGTGGCGAGGCCGGCGAAGAGCGGGTAGAAGACGGTCGGCGTGACGGTCTCGTTCCAGGTGCCGTCGAGGTAGCGGCTCAGGTACAGGCCCTTGCCGGGGTGCCACAGCCGGTCGTTGAGCAGTCGCTTGAGCGACGCGTGCCGCGCCGCGAAGCGCTCCGCGTCGCGGCGGTGCCCCAGCACCCGGGCCATCTTCGCGAGCGTCTCGGCGAGCAGCGCGTAGTACGAGTTGAGCGCCACGTCGGTGAGGTCGGTGTTGTCCCGCGGGTCGCCGCTGCCGCCCTGCTTGGCGATGCGGTGGTAGGCGGCGTAGACCGGGCTGTCGTCCAGTCCGAGGTGGTTGCCCCGGCCGCCGATCCGGTCCCCGAAGTAGGGGCTCTCCAGCAGGCCGTCCTTGTCGGTGTCCCACTCCGGCAGCAGGTCGTGGAAGGTGACGAGCGCGGGGTACGCCTTCTCCAGCACGGTGCGGTCGCCGAGCTTGGTGTACAGCCGCCAGACGGCGTACGCGTGCATGGGCCCGGCGTTCTGCTGGTCGTAGCGCGGTCCGCGCAGCGGGATCTGGTTCGGCGGGGCGGGCGCGTCGAAGACGTCCGTCTCGTGCTGGACGGCGAGCGGGTGGCTGACGAGGGCGGCCTCGACGCAGTCGAAGGCGGAGTCCCAGCCGGTGAACAGCCCGCCCCCGCCGCCCCAGCCCCACATGACGTAGTTGCGCCGGGTCTCCTTGTCGTAGTTGGTGTTCAGGGACAGCGCGTCGCGTACGGCGTCGGCGGCCCGCCCCACCGGACCGGACCCGGTGAGGTGGTGGCCGCGCACCCGTGCCTCGGCGGCGGCGAGGGCGCGCTCGATGTCGTGCGCCTCCGGGGCACCGGCCGGCAGCGGTCTGGCCCCGACCCGGGCGGTGAACGTGATCGTCTGCCCCTTGCCGAGCCGGTGGACGAGCCCGGCGACCACGTCGCCCGGCGTCCCGGTGCCGCCGGTCACGGCCGCCGTCAGGTCGGCGACGGAGGCGTAACAGCCCGCGTCGCCGGCGGATTCGGTGGGTTCGGTGGGGGAGAGCCGGAAGTGACCGGTCCGTCCCGCGTCGAGCAGCCCGGGGGCGCCGGCGGTCACGTCCCGGCCGTCCAGGGCGACGGTCGCCTTCTCTCCCCAGGGGGTGCCGACCTCCAGGACGACGGTCGTGTCGTCGTCGAGGGCGGTGACGGCACCGACGAGCCCCGCGCCGTCCGCGGTACGGGCGTAACGGACCCGGATGGTGCGCTTCTGCTCCTGCGTCTGCGCGTACTTCTGTTCGAGCTGCGGGAGTTTGGCGGTGGCGTCGGTGACCGCGTCCCGCGACCACTGGTCCGGGTGCGCGATCACCTCGCGCAGCGCCTGGAGGTGGGCGGGCATGACCGTGCGGTCGTCGGTGCTGACCCGCACCTCCTTGTAGGCGCCGTCGGGCGTCATGGGCCCGATGCGCCACAGGTGGTTGGTCATCTTCTCCCGGATGAGCTTGCCCTGCGCGGTGAGGAGGCCGACGCGGAGCGCGAACCGGGACTCGCCGTCGCCGACGAACAGGGCGCCGGTCCAGTCCTGCTCCCGCACGCCGGGCATGGCGAACGGCCGCTTCAGCGTGGGGTAGGGGAGGGTTGCCGGCCCCGGCGTGGAGGCCGGGGCCGCCGCCGCGGGGGAGGCGGAGGCGGCCGTGGCGGCGAGGCCGAGCGCTGCCGAGCCGGTGATGCCGGTGGCGCCGACGCCGGCGAGGAAGGTGCGTCTGTGCAGAGGGTGGTCCGTCACGTGGTGGGCCCTTCTTCACGGAGCGATGGGTGGGGGTGCGGGCGCGCTGACCGTGCGGGGTGCGGCTGGGGCTGCGGGTGCGGGTACGCGTCGTTCCGGCCTTCACCTCCTCGCGTCCACCACACTCACCGTGCGTTCGGCATATCGAACAACAATCGGTATACCGGTCATGCGGCCAGATGTGAGTATGGACGACCCGTCCGGGCTGTCAAGACTTGTGGATCAAACCCGGCTTGCGACGCAGGCCCCGGGGCCCGCGCCGACGAAACTCCTGGATCATCCCGTCTCACTTATTGACGGTCCAAAAGGTGCTCCCTAGCCTCCTCGTGTGTCCCGAGCCTCCTCGTGTGTCCCGGAGAGAGGGAGTCCGCATGGCAGCACCGATCAGTCGTCGCACCGTCCTGGCCGTCGGCGCGGGCGCTGCCGCCGGTCTGTCCGTGCCCGGCACCACCGCGCACGCCGACGGCCACGCGACCACCCGGGTGAGATTCACCCTGAACGCGCGGGTGCTCGACGGCGGTGAGCAGATCACCTCGCTCACCCTCCACACCGCCCGGCTCGGCCCGATCGACCCGGCCGGCCTGACCACCGGCACCTTCAGCGTGCACGCCAGAGCCACCAGCCCCGTCCCCGTCGCCGAGGGCGACGTCATCTTCGGCGAGTACGACCTCGACCGCACGGTGACCGCCGTCCGGCTCGACCACCGCGGCGACATCGTGCTCGACCTGAGCCACGGCGAGGGCGTGACCGGCGGCGGCACCCTCGGTTACCTGGCGGGCAGGGGCCGCAACGTGCGGCTCGACCTCGTCTACACCCTCACCCAGAACACCCCGCTCACCTCACGGAAACGCCACCCGGTCACCGTCACCGACTTCGTGCGGAACCGTCGGGTCTCGAACCCCGAGGTCGACGCGTTCAGCTCCCACGTCTCCGGTTCGGGAATGAAGTACCGGCTGTACTCGCCCACCGGCCCCCACTCCTCGCGCTCCGCGCGGCGGGGCAGGCACCCGCTGATCGTCTGGCTGCACGGCGGCGGGGAGGGCGCCTCGCTGCCCGACGACTACTACGACAACGAGACCACGCTGCGGGCCAACCGCGGCGCCCTGGGCTTCGCCACCCCCGAGGCGCAGCGCATCTTCGGCGGCGCCTACGTCCTGGTCCCGCAGAGCACCTCCGCCTGGATGCAGGACGGCCCGCGCTTCGCCCCCCTCATCCACGAGATCATCGGCGACGTGGTGCGCGGGAACCGCGTCGACCGTGACCGGATCTACGTTGCCGGGTGCAGCAACGGCGGCTACATGAGCATGAAGATGACCAGTGTCTACCCCAGCCTGTTCGCCGCTTCCGTGCCGATCTGCGGCGTCGTCACCTCCTTCCCGTCCGGCGGCGCGCCCCTGCTCCCCGACGCCGAACTGGCGAAGATCAGCACCCCGACCTGGCTCGTCGCCTCCCGCGACGACCCCACCGTGGACCCGCGGGCCAACACCGCCCACGCGCACGACCTCATTCCCGGCTCGCTGATGACGCTCTACGACCACGTCACCTGGAACGGGTACCGGTTCAACGGCCACTGGTCGTGGATCTACGTCGCCCGCAACGACCCCGGCAGCAACGGCACGCACATCTGGCAGTGGATGGCCGCCCAGCAGCGGCACTGACGCCGGACCCGGTGCCGCCGCATCCGTCGCGTCAGATGTCCCGGAAGAGACCAGTCAGCGCGGTGACCTGCGGCGATGCGGGGGATTCGGTCGCTGACCTGGAAGAATGGTCTTTCAGACTGTTTCACGCTCGTGCCAGTTGATGAAGCCGAAAGTCCCAGAAAAGTCCCAGAGCGCTCCCACGGCTGACCGAGGCTTTTTCGGCTTCACTCGACGTAGGGCAGTGCGGCGGGCCGGGGCTGTGCGCTGGAGGTCGGCCTTTGTTCCTCCGTGGCGATGGGCAGCTCACCTCCGCTCGTGCGGAAAGCACGTCTGCTGGCCTACCTGGGCGTGTCGGTTCAGCTTCACCACGTTGGCGGGGGAGGGCACCCTCGCCTCCGGCGCCCGGCTTCCTGCGGACGGATCACCCCCACGTCGGCGGGGAGGACGGCACCCCGGCAAAGGGCACGGTGACCGGGCACGGATCACCCCCACGTCGGCGGGGAGGACGGCACCCCGGCAAAGGGCACGGTGACCGGGCACGGATCACCCCCACGTCGGCGGGGAGGACGCGGACCGGGGACACAGTCGAGATCGACGGTCGGGATCACCCCCACGTCGGCGGGGAGGACTGGGTTCACGCGGAGTTCGTCAAGCGGTTCGGCGGATCACCCCCACGTCGGCGGGGAGGACCCGTCGCACATGAGGGCCCTGCGTCAGAGCGACGGATCACCCCCACGTCGGCGGGGAGGACTCCGTCCCAGAGGTTCTGGAAGTCGCGAAGTACGGATCACCCCCACGTCGGCGGGGAGGACCGGACGGCCC
>NZ_BAABIG010000080.1:0-155763 GCF_039542605.1 Streptomyces ziwulingensis | reverse complement strand
GGGGGACCCTGTGGGAGAGTAGGACGCCGCCGAACAATCATTCAAAGGGCTGGACCCGGAACTTCTGTTCCGGGTCCAGCCCTTTTTTGTTGTCCGTCACTTGGCGTTCACGTTCCGCGCCCACCATCGGCGTCATGGGTACTGCAGCAATGCTCAGGGCCGCAGGTGTCGGAGTCGGTGACGAGGTCATCGTGCCGGCCTTCGGGAACGTGGAGGTCGCCGCGGCGGTCGCGATGGCCGGTGCGCTGCCGGTCTTCGCGGACATAGACCCGGTGACCTACTGCCTCGATCCGTCGGCGGTCGAGGCCGCCGTCGGGCCGCGGACAGCCGCCGTCGTCGCCGTACACCGGTTCGGGCGGCCGGCCGACATGCGGCGACTGCTCGGGATCGGGGAGCGGCACGGACTGTTGGTGCTGCAAGAAGGCGAAACCGGGGCGCCGCACGACGAGATAGCACAGCGCAGGCAGCGAGCCGCGTACCTCGACGCCAAGCTCCGCGGGGTGCGCGCACCCGACGACGGCGACGGGCACACCTACCAGCAGTACGTGGTGCGGGTGCCCGGGAACGGGCGGCCGGACCGGGACGCCTTCGCCCGCGCCGTGCGCGGCCGCGGCGTCGACTGCCGGGTGCCGGTGAAGACCCCCGTGCACCGGCTGCCCGAGTTCCGCCGCTGCGTGACGCTGCCGGAGACCGAACGCGCCGCCGACCAGACGCTGGCGCTGCCGGTCGACGCCGCGCTCACCAAACGGGACATGCAGCGGATCGTGTCCGCGTGCAACTCGCTCGGAGGACTGCTCCAGCCCGCCTTCTGAGGCGGTTGGGAGCACGGGCCCCTTCGGGGTACTATTTCTCTCGTCGCCGCGAGGGAAACCTCGCAAAAGCGTGAGGCCCCCATAGCTCAGTCGGCAGAGCGTCTCCATGGTAAGGAGAAGGTCAACGGTTCGATTCCGTTTGGGGGCTCTGACAGAAAGGCCCCGCCCTGTTTCCCAGGGCGGGGCCTTTCGCGTTTCCCGGTGAGGCCGTCAGTCCTTCTGGGGCTCCGGGACCCGCATCGCCAGAATCGCCATGTCGTCGGAGGGCGCGTCCGACGCGAAACGCTCCACCGCGCGCATGATGCGGGCCGCCACCGCGCCGGCCGTCAGGCCGGTACAGGTCGTGAGGACGTCGGCGAGACCGTCGTCACCCAGCATGCGCGTGCCCTCGCGGCGCTCGGTGACGCCGTCCGTGACGCAGAGCAGGACATCCCCGGGATCGAGGGTGACCGTCTCCTCGTACAGCTCCAGGTCCTCGATGACGCCCAGGAGTGGCTGGGGCTCGGCGGCCGGTTCGACCGTGCCGTCCTGGCGCAGCCGCAAGGGGAGCGGATGACCGGCGCAGACCACCTTCAGTTCCGCGCTGCCGTCCTCCCGCGGGCGCAGCTCGCCGTACAGGAGGGTCAGGAAGCGGCTTCGGGCGCCCTCGTCGAGGATGGCGGAGTTGAGACGCTCCAGGACCGCGGGGCCGCTGAGTCCCTCGCGGGCCAGCAGGCGCAGGGCGTGCCGGGCCAGGCCCGTGACGGCCGCCGCGTTCGGGCCCGTACCGCAGACGTCGCCGATGGCGAAACCGTAGGCGCCGTCGCTGATGGGGAAGAGGTCGTAGAAGTCGCCGCCGACCTCGTTGCCCTCGCCGGCGGCGCGGTAGATGACCTCGACCTCGACGCCGTCGATCAAAGGCAGCTCCGGCGGCAGGAGGCTGCGCTGGAGGGCCTGGCTGATGGCCGTGCGCTCCGAGTACAGCCGGGCGTTGTCCAAGGCCAGGGCGGCGCGTCGGGAGAGGTCCTCGGCCAGCTCCAGGATCTCCTGGCGGAAGTGGTCGTCGGTGGGTTTACCGAGCGTCAGCATGCCGATCACGCGGTTGCGGGCAACCAGCGGGAGGACCACCGTCTCGCCGCCGACCGCCGCGGCCGTGGCGAGAGTCGGGCCGATCCCGGGGGTGACCTGACGGGTGTGGCTGCCGTTCAGGCCGAGGCTGCGCATCGAGGTGCGCAGCGCGGCCTGATGGGCCACCTCGGCCGGGGCCGACCAGACCCGGGCGCCCGGGGTCGGTACCGGATCGGGCGGATCCACCTTGGAGAGGAGGGACTTGATGCCGTCGATGAGGTCCTCGTCCTCGTGCAGGACATAGGAGAGGTAGGGCTCGGACGCCTGGTCGGCGATGGTGTAGACGGCGCACCAGGTGGCCAGCGTGGGGACCGTCATCTGAGCCATCAGGGCCAGCGTCTGGTCCCGGTCCAGGGTGCCCGCCAGCAGGTCCGATGCCTCCACCAGGAAGCTCAGCGAACCGCGGCGCAGCCGCTCCAGCTCGCCCAGGCGGGCCGACTCCACGGCCAGGGCGATCCGGTCGGCGGCGAACTGCAGGCGCAGCGCCTCCTCGTTGGAGTAGCGGCCCGCCCCCTCCGCGGCGACACCCAGGGAGCCGGTGAGGCGGCCCTCCACCTTGAGCGGGACGGTGACGACCGAGCGCATGCCCGTGCCGTTGAGGAGGGGGACGGCGCCCGGGACGGCCAGCAGGTCGTCGTGGACGGCGGGCATGCGGGCCGAGCCGTAACGGCCGGGACCGGCCTCCACGGGGACCCGGGCGAAGCGCTGGCGGGCGGAGGGCAGGCCGGTGGAGGCGCGCACCTCCAGCTCCGTCTCGTCGTCCGTGGCCAGGAGGAGGAAGGCGGCGTCGCCGTCGAGCATGTCGCGGGCCCGCTCGACCGTGCGCTGCAGCAGGCCGTCCAGGTCGTCCGGGGCGGGAGAGCCGATGAAGACCTCGAAGGGGTCGGCGCTCTGGCCGCCCTCCGAGGTGGCGCCCGTGTCGGCGGGAACGCGCAACGGGGTCTGCAGCACCGCCCGTTCGTGGTCGCGGACCAGGAGGCAGACCGTGGAGGGCTCGCCGCCGGTGTCGCGGACCCGCAGGTGGGAGGCGTAGACGGGCAGGACGCGGCCGTTGGCGCCGCGGATGCCGTAGCTGCCCTCCCAGCGGGAGAGGCGCAGGGCCTCGACGATGCCGGTGCTGGTGCCGGGGGTGTGCGGCCAGGCGGCGAGGTCGGTGAGCGGTTTGCCGGTGACCTGCTCGGCCGGGTAGCCGAAGAGTTCCTCGGCGTCCTCGTTCCAGGCGGTGATCGCGCCGGTGCGGTCGATCTGGACGACGGCCACCCGGACGCGGCCGTCCGCGAGCGGCAGGAGGTGGGCCGGGAGCGCGGGGCCGGCCGCGCGGGTGCCGACCGGGCGCTCGGGCAGGTTGAGTTGGAACCAGACCGTCTTGTGCGTCGGCGTGTACTCGACGCCCCAGCGGTCGGCCAGGGCCGCGCAGAGCTGGAGGCCGCGGCCGCCCTCCCGGTCGGGGCTGCCCATGTCGACGGCCGGGCCCTGGAGCGGAACCTCGCGCTCCGGGTAGTGGTCGGAGACCTCGATGCGTACGCCCTCGGTGCTGCGGAGGCAGACGACGTCGGCGGCGGTACCGGCGTGCACCACGGCGTTGGTGACGAGTTCGCTGGTCAGTACGACGGCGTCGTCGACGATGTCGGCGTGGCCCCAGCCCTGGAGGGTGTCCCGGACGAAGGACCGGGCGCCGGCGACCGATCGCCCGACGGGCTCGAAGCTGGCGGCCGCACGCGCGGTGGTCACAGAACTCCTCGTCCCTTTTTCTGCCTGCCCGGCCGGGTCGGCGCTCGGCTCCTGCCGCTGCTGCGGCAGACCGCCCGTCGGCTGAGGGTCCGGGGGAGGTCCCCCGGGGATCAGTCCGGTGGTCATCTGTCCGGCCGCCCCTTCGATGCCCGCTCGTCTCGTGCCACCGCCCAGGCCGGACGGACCGGCGTGGCTGGACAGCCGCTTGCAAGGTTACTTACCTTCGCCGTCCTGGCGGATGCCGGTCCGCAGTGTTTACGTCCGGAGGGTGTGCGGACGATGTGCGAAGCTGCCGAACTGTTATGGCCTGGTTCGGCCGGGGTGAAACACTGGGCAAGCTTCCGGTGAAGGTCCGGGCGGGCCGAGTGTCGACTGCGTACGACGGGCAGCAGCCCTGGAGGCGGTCCGGCGGACCGGCGGACCGGATCGGGAAGTGCGCGGCAGCACAGGAAGTACGCGGCAGTAACCGGTACGCCGAGAGGTAGTGGCCGGACACGGCAGTATCGGTCGACCCCTGCGGGAGGGACACAGTGGAGTCTGGCGCAGCGACGCGGGCCACGAAGACGCGCGCGAAAAGCGGACAGTCCCCGGACGGCCGGGGCAAGGGGCGGGGTGGTACCACCGCTGTGGACGCGGCTGCCCTGGACCGACTGCTGGTGGCACTGGTCTCGATGCGGGACGGGAACTTCCGCAAGCGCCTCACGGTCTCCGGGGACGGCGTGATGTCGGAGATCGCGGCGGTCTTCAACGAGGTGGCCGACCGCAATCTGCACCTCACGGGTGAGCTGGCGCGGGTGCGGCGCATGGTCGGGCGGGAGGGCAAGCTCACCGAGCGGCTGGAGACGGGGACCTGTGAGGGTTCCTGGGCGGCGGCGGTCGATCACTCCAACGCGCTCGTGGACGATCTGGTGCGGCCGGTCTCCGAGGTCGGCCGGGTCCTGTCGGCGGTGGCGGAGGGCGACCTGTCCCCGCGGATGGAGCTGCGGACGCAGGTGCCGGAGGGGGTCGGGCAGCCGCTGCGGGGCGAGTTCCTGAAGGTCGGGCGGACGGTGAACAATCTGGTCGACCAGTTGTCGACGTTCACCGACGAGGTCACCCGGGTGGCGAGCGAGGTGGGTACCGAGGGCAAGCTGGGCGGGCAGGCGCGGGTGCGCGGGATGTCCGGTTCGTGGAAGGACCTCACGGACTCGGTCAACACCATGGCGTACCGGCTGACGGCCCAGGTGCGGGACATCGCGCTGGTGACGACGGCGGTGGCCAAGGGCGATCTCTCCCGGAAGGTCACCGTGCACGTGGCCGGGGAGATGCTGGAACTGAAGAACACCGTCAACACGATGGTCGACCAGCTCTCCGCGTTCTCCTCGGAGGTCACGCGGGTCGCGCGGGAGGTGGGCACCGAGGGGGCGCTGGGCGGGCAGGCCCGGGTGCCGGGGGTGGCCGGCGTGTGGAAGGAGCTGACCGACTCGGTCAACACGATGGCCGGGAACCTGACCGCCCAGGTGCGCGGGATCGCCGAGGTGACGACGGCGGTCGCCAACGGTGATCTGTCGCGGAAGGTGACGGTGCCGGCCCGCGGCGAGGTCGCGCAGCTCGCCGAGACGATCAACCAGATGACCGAGACGCTGCGGATCTTCGCGGACGAGGTCACCCGGGTGGCGAACGAGGTCGGTGCCGAGGGACAGCTCGGCGGCCAGGCGAACGTGCCGGGTGCGGCGGGGACCTGGAAGGACCTGACCGACTCGGTGAACACCGTGTTCCGGAACCTGACCACGCAGGTGCGGGACATCGCGGCGGTGACGACGGCGGTGGCCAACGGTGACCTGTCGCAGAAGGTCACGGTGGACGTGGCCGGCGAGATGCTGGAGCTGAAGAACACGGTCAACACGATGGTGGACCAGCTCTCCTCGTTCGGTGCCGAGGTCACCCGGGTGGCGCGCGAGGTCGGTGTCGAGGGTGAGCTGGGCGGCCAGGCGCAGGTGCCGGGCGCCGCGGGGACCTGGAAGGACCTGACCGACTCGGTCAACACGGCCTTCAGGAACCTGACCGGGCAGGTGCGCAACATCGCCCAGGTGACGACGGCGGTGGCCAACGGCGATCTGTCGCAGAAGGTCACGGTGGACGTCTCCGGCGAGATGCTCCAACTGAAGAACACCGTGAACACCATGGTGGACCAGTTGTCGAGCTTCGCCGACCAGGTGACCCGGATGGCCCGGGACGTGGGCACGGAGGGCCGGCTCGGCGGGCAGGCGCGGGTGGACGGCGTCTCGGGCACGTGGAAGGAACTGACCGACTCCGTCAACTTCATGGCGGGAAACCTGACGTCCCAGGTGCGGCAGATCGCCCAGGTGACGACGGCGGTGGCCCGCGGTGACCTGTCGCAGAAGATCGACGTGGACGCGCGCGGGGAGATCCTGGAGCTGAAGAACACCATCAACACGATGGTGGACCAGCTCTCCTCGTTCGCCGAGCAGGTGACCCGGGTCGCCCGCGAGGTGGGCACGGAGGGCCGGCTCGGCGGCCAGGCCCAGGTGCCCGGCGTCGCCGGCGTGTGGCGCGACCTGACCGACTCGGTGAACGGCATGGCCGGAAACCTCACCGCCCAGGTGCGCAACATCGCGCAGGTCGCGACCGCGGTGGCCCGCGGTGACCTCTCCCAGAAGATCGACGTGGACGCGCGCGGAGAGATCCTGGAGCTGAAGAACACGCTGAACACGATGGTGGACCAGCTCTCGTCGTTCGCCGAGCAGGTGACCCGGGTGGCCCGTGAGGTGGGTACGGAGGGCATCCTCGGCGGGCAGGCCGAGGTGCAGGGCGTCTCCGGCACCTGGAAGGACCTCACCCAGTCCGTGAACGGCATGGCGAACAACCTGACCATGCAGGTGCGCAACATCGCCGAGGTCACGACGGCGGTCGCCAAGGGCGATCTGTCGAAGAAGATCACGGTCGACGCCAAGGGCGAGATCCTCGAACTGGTCACCACCGTGAACACGATGGTCGACCAGCTCTCGTCGTTCGCCGAGCAGGTCACGCGGGTGGCCCGCGAGGTGGGCACCGAGGGCATCCTGGGCGGCCAGGCCAACGTGCCCGGCGTGGTGGGCATCTGGAAGGACCTCAACGACAACGTCAACCTGATGGCGAAGAACCTGACCGTCCAGGTGCGGAACATCTCCCAGGTGGCCGCGGCCGTCGCCAACGGTGACCTGACGCGGACGGTGACGATCGAGGCGCGCGGCGAGGTCGCGCAGCTCGCCGACACCTTCAACACCATGGTGCGTACCCTGCGGTCCTTCGCCGACCAGGTCACCAAGGTGGCCCGCGAGGTCGGCACCGACGGCATCCTCGGCGGTCAGGCGCAGGTCCCGGGGGTGGCCGGCACCTGGAAGGACCTCACCGAGTCGGTGAACCAGATGGCGTCCAACCTGACCGGTCAGGTGCGCAACATCGCCATGGTCACCACCGCCATCGCCAAGGGTGATCTGACCAAGAAGATCGACATCGACGCGCGCGGCGAGATCCTGGAGCTGAAGACGACCATCAACACGATGGTGGACCAGCTCTCCTCGTTCGCCGAGGAGGTCACCCGGGTGGCCCGCGAGGTGGGCACGGAGGGGCAGCTCGGCGGTCAGGCGCGGGTGCGGGACGTGGACGGCACCTGGCGGGACCTGACCGAGTCGGTGAACGAGATGGCCGGGAACCTGACCCGGCAGGTGCGGGCGATCGCACGCGTGGCGACCGCGGTGACGCGCGGCGACCTGAACCTGAAGATCGACGTGGACGCCTCGGGGGAGATCTCCGAGCTGCAGGACTACATCAACAAGATGATCGCCAACCTGCGCGACACCACGATCGCCAACAAGGAGCAGGACTGGCTCAAGGGCAACCTCGCCCGGATCTCCGCGCTGATGCAGGGCCGGCGCGACCTCCAGGACGTGGCCTCGCTGATCATGAGCGAGCTGACTCCGGTGGTCTCCGCGCAGCACGGCGCGTTCTTCCTGACCAGGCCGCTCGCCGACGGCAAGGAGTCGGCACACTCGCGGGAGGACCAGTACGAACTGCGCATGCTGGGCTCGTACGGCTACTCGATGGGGTCGATGCCGACCTCGTTCCGGCCGGGGGAGGCGCTGGTCGGGACGGCCGCGCAGGAGAAGCGCACGATCCTGGTGGAGAACGCGCCCAGCGGCTATCTGAAGATCTCCTCCGGGCTCGGCGAGGCGCCGCCCGCGCAGGTGATCGTGTTGCCGGTGCTCTTCGAGGGGAAGGTGCTCGGGGTCATCGAACTGGCCTCCTTCACCCCGTTCACGCAGATCCAGCGGGACTTCCTCAACCAGATCGCCGAGATGATCGCGACCAGCGTCAACACCATCTCGGTCAACACCAAGACCGAGGTGCTGCTGAAGCAGTCGCAGGAGCTGACCGAGCAGCTCAGGGACCGGTCGGAGGAGTTGGAGCAGCGGCAGAAGGCGCTCCAGGCGTCCAACGCCGAACTGGAGGAGAAGGCCGAGCTGCTGGCCCAGCAGAACCGTGACATCGAGGTGAAGAACACCGAGATCGAGGAGGCGCGGCAGGTCCTGGAGGAGCGTGCCGAGCAGCTCGCGGTGTCGATGCGCTACAAGAGCGAGTTCCTCGCCAACATGTCGCACGAGCTGCGTACGCCGCTGAACTCGCTGCTGATCCTGGCCAAGTTGCTCGCCGACAACGCCGAGGGGAACCTCTCCCCGAAGCAGGTGGAGTTCGCCGAGACCATCCACGGGGCCGGGTCCGACCTGCTCCAGCTCATCAACGACATCCTGGACCTGTCGAAGGTCGAGGCGGGCAAGATGGACGTCTCGCCGACGCGTATCGCGCTGGTCCAGCTCGTGGACTACGTGGAGGCCACCTTCCGGCCGCTGACCGCGGAGAAGGGGCTGGACCTGTCGGTGCGGGTCTCGCCGGAGCTGCCCGCCACCCTCCACACCGACGAGCAGCGGCTGCTCCAGGTGCTGCGCAACCTGCTGTCGAACGCGGTGAAGTTCACCGACTCCGGTTCGGTCGAGCTGGTGATCCGGCCCGCGCGGGACGACGTCCCGAACCGGATCCGCGAGCAGTTGCTGGAGGCCGGTTCGCTGACCGAACCGGGCGGCGAGCTGATCGCCTTCTCGGTGACCGACACCGGGATCGGGATCGCGGCCGGCAAGATGAGGGTGATCTTCGAGGCGTTCAAGCAGGCCGACGGCACCACCAGCCGCAAGTACGGCGGTACGGGCCTCGGGCTGTCGATCTCGCGGGAGATCGCCCAGTTGCTCGGCGGAGAGATCTACGCGCAGAGCGAGCCGGGGCGCGGCTCGACGTTCACGCTCTACCTGCCGCTGCGCCTGAACGAGCTGCCGTCGCAGGGCTATCAGCAGCCGGTGGCCGCGCTGGAGGCGGGCGACCCGATGGGGTCCGCACCGGCCGAGCCCGGTCTCGACGAGCGGGCCGAGGTCCGGGCGCAGCGGCCGGCCGAGGCGAAGCCGTACCAGGAGACGCAGGACGGCTCCGCGACGCTGTTCCGGCGCCGCCGCAGGGCCCTGCCGGAGGTCGAGTCGCGGCCGGCGCCGCAGGAGTCGTGGCAGACCGCGGCGGAGCAGGAGCCGGCGCCGCGGTCCTTCCGCGGGGTCCGGTTCGGCGGCGAGAAGGTGCTGATCGTCGACGACGACATCCGCAACGTGTTCGCGCTCACCAGCGTGCTGGAGCAGCACGGTCTGTCGGTGCTCTACGCCGAGAACGGGCGGGAGGGCATCGAGGTGCTGGAGCAGCACGAGGACGTGGCGGTCGTCCTGATGGACATCATGATGCCGGAGATGGACGGGTACGCGACGACGACGGCGATCCGCCGGATGCCCCAGTTCGCGGGGCTGCCCATCGTCGCGCTGACCGCCAAGGCGATGAAGGGCGACCGGGAGAAGGCGCTCGAGTCCGGTGCCTCGGACTACGTGACCAAGCCGGTCGACCCCGATCACCTGCTGACGGTGATGGACCAGTGGATGCGGGGGGCGTAGGCGTCGGCTTCCGGCGGGCGTGCGAAGGTGGTGTGGACGAGCGTGACGGAACCTTCGGGGTCCGCGCCGAGTTGCCGGCCCGGTGTGCCCGGGGCCGTGTACAAGTGCGGGAAACGGGGAACCTTCTGGTCCCCCGCCGCGTTTCCGCTACGTGCACAGTGACATCACGGTGACAGGGTGTGGCGACAGGCGGGGTGCGGCTACGATGACCGGCACGAGGACGGGCGGCGCAAGGGAGTCGCCTTCCGGGGCGGCACCCGCCGGTGCTTCCCCAGGTCCTGCGGACAGGGGAGGCCCCAAGCCGGGGCGAGGAGGGCGGGCCATGGTGCAGAAGGCCAAGATCCTCCTGGTCGATGACCGGCCGGAGAATCTGCTGGCGCTGGAGGCGATCCTCTCGGCGCTCGATCAGACGCTGGTGCGGGCATCGTCCGGGGAGGAAGCGCTCAAGGCGCTGCTCACGGACGACTTCGCGGTCATTCTGCTGGACGTCCAGATGCCGGGAATGGACGGTTTCGAGACCGCCGCGCACATCAAGCGGCGGGAGCGGACCCGGGACATCCCCATCATCTTCCTCACCGCGATCAACCACGGACCGCACCACACCTTCCGCGGTTACGCGGCGGGCGCGGTGGACTACATCTCCAAGCCGTTCGACCCCTGGGTGCTGCGCGCCAAGGTCTCCGTCTTCGTCGAGCTGTACATGAAGAACTGTCAGCTCCGGGAGCAGGCGTCGCTGCTGCGGCTCCAGTTGGAGGGCTCGGGCGGCCGGGCCGCCGGCGACGAGACCAAGGAGTCGGCGGGGCTGCTCGCCGAACTGTCGGCGCGACTGGCGGCCGTCGAGGAGCAGGCCGAGGCACTGTCCAAGCAGCTCAGCGACGAGTCGACGGACGCCGCCGCGGTGGCCACGGCGGCGCACCTGGAGCGCAAGCTGACCGGGCTGCGGCGCGCCCTGGACGCGCTGGAGCCGGGCTCCGACGGTCAGAGCGCGGCCAACTGACACCCCGTGGGCGGGATGTCGTATCCGCCCGTGGTGTCCGCCCCGCCGGGACGCGCGCGGGCTGTGACCGGCGGTCCCGCGGCGCCCTGCGCGCGTGCATCCGGGTCGGCTTCGGTGGCGCGAGCGCCGTTTTCCGGAGCTTCGGCACGGGCGAGGCGAAAGCTCTGGGACGGGCGACACGAACGGGTGAAGCGGTAGGCACAGGTGTCCGTCGCCGTCTCCACCGGTAATCTCCCACCTATGGCCTCACGTCCCTCCGCAGCCAAGAAGCAGCCCGCGAAGAAGGTGGCTCCCGCGAAGGCTCCGGCGAGGAAGGCCGTGGCGAAGAAGGCACCGCCGAGGAAGGCGCCGCCCGCCAGGAAGGCGGTGGCGAAAAGGCCCGCGCCCCGGCCGGCGGTGAGCCCCACCGGGGGCGTACTCCGCCTCGTACGCGCCGTCTGGCTGGGCCTGGCGCACGCCGTCGGCGCCGTGTTCCGCGGCATAGGGCAGGGCGCCAGGAACCTCGACCCGGCCCACCGCAAGGACGGCGTCGCCCTGCTGCTGCTCGCCATGGCCCTGATCGTCGCCGCCGGCACCTGGGCCGACCTCAAGGGCCCCGTCGGCGACCTGGTCGAGATCCTGGTCACCGGCGCCTTCGGCCGGCTCGACCTGCTGGTGCCGATCCTGCTCGGCGCCGTCGCGGTGCGCTTCATCCGCCACCCGGAGCAACCCGAGGCCAACGGGCGGATCGTCATCGGCCTCTCCGCGCTCGTCATCGGCGTGCTCGGCCAGGTCCACATCGCCTGCGGCTCGCCCGCGCGGGACCACGGCATGCAGGCCATACGGGACGTCGGCGGCCTCATCGGCTGGGCCGCGGCGACCCCGCTGTCGTACACGATGACCGATGTGCTGGCGGTGCCGCTCCTGGTGCTGCTCACCGTCTTCGGCCTGCTCGTGGTCACCGCCACGCCCGTCAACGCCATCCCGCAGCGGCTGCGGCTGCTCGGGGTGCGGCTCGGACTGGTCAGCGATCCCGAACCGCTGGAGACGTTCGACGACGAGCGCTACGACGAGCAGTGGCGCGAGGCGCTGCCCGCGCGCCCCCGCAGGCGCGGCGGGCCCGCCGTCGAGGCGTACGACCCCGAGGACGCCGAGCAGGAGGCGCTCACCCGGCGCCGTGGCCGCCCCCGGCGGTCCGCCGCGCCGCAGCCCGGCATGGACCGCCCCAGGGACGCCGTGGACGTCGCCGCCGCGGCCGCCGCCGCGCTCGACGGCGCGGTGCTGCACGGGATGCCCCCGTCGCCGCTGGTCGCCGACCTCACTCAGGGCGTGAGCGCGGGGGACCGGGAGTCGACGACCCCGACGCCGGTGCCGGCGGCGCGGCCCCAGCCGGGCAGACTCAAGCAGGAACGGCTCGTCGAGGACCGCACGAAACCGGCCGTGCCCGACCTCACCAAGACCCCGCTGCCCCAGGAGCGCGAGCTGCCGCCGCGCGCCGAGCAGCTCCAGCTCTCCGGCGACATCACCTACTCCCTGCCGGCGCTCGACCTCCTCACGCGCGGGGGACCGGGCAAGGCGCGCAGTGCCGCCAACGACGCCATAGTGGAGTCGCTGACCACCGTCTTCACCGAGTTCAAGGTCGACGCCCGGGTCACCGGCTTCACGCGCGGGCCGACGGTCACGCGGTACGAGGTGGAACTCGGCCCCGCCGTGAAGGTCGAGCGGATCACCGCGCTGACCAAGAACATCGCGTACGCCGTCGCCAGCCCGGACGTGCGGATCATCAGCCCGATCCCCGGCAAGTCCGCGGTCGGCATCGAGATCCCCAACACCGACCGGGAGATGGTCAACCTCGGTGACGTGCTCCGGCTCGCGGAGTCCGCGGAGGACGACGACCCGATGCTGGTCGCCTTCGGCAAGGACGTCGAGGGCGGCTACGTCATGCACTCGCTGGCGAAGATGCCGCACATGCTGGTCGCCGGCGCCACCGGCTCCGGCAAGTCGTCCTGCATCAACTGCCTCATCACCTCGATCATGATGCGGGCGACGCCCGAGGACGTCCGGATGATCCTGGTCGACCCCAAGCGGGTCGAGCTGACCGCCTACGAGGGCATCCCGCACCTGATCACGCCGATCATCACCAACCCCAAGCGGGCCGCCGAGGCGCTGCAGTGGGTCGTACGGGAGATGGACCTCCGCTACGACGACCTCGCCGCCTACGGCTACCGGCACATCGACGACTTCAACCGCGCTGTGCGCGAGGGCAGGGCCAAGCCGCCCGAGGGCAGTGAGCGCGAGCTGCAGCCGTACCCGTATCTGCTGGTGATCGTGGACGAGCTGGCCGACCTGATGATGGTGGCGCCCCGGGACGTCGAGGACTCCATCGTGCGCATCACGCAGCTCGCGCGCGCGGCCGGCATCCACCTGGTGCTCGCCACCCAGCGGCCCTCGGTCGACGTCGTCACCGGCCTGATCAAGGCGAACGTGCCCTCACGGCTCGCCTTCGCCACCTCCTCGCTCGCCGACTCCCGGGTCATCCTCGACCAGCCGGGAGCGGAGAAGCTGATCGGCAAGGGCGACGGGCTGATGCTGCCGATGGGCGCCAACAAGCCGACGCGTATGCAGGGCGCCTTCGTGACCGAGGAGGAGGTCGCGGTCGTCGTCCAGCACTGCAAGGATCAGATGGCGCCGGTCTTCCGGGACGACGTCACCGTCGGCACCAAGCAGAAGAAGGAGATCGACGAGGACATCGGCGACGACCTCGACCTGCTGTGCCAGGCGGCCGAACTGGTCGTCTCCACGCAGTTCGGCTCCACCTCGATGCTCCAGCGCAAACTGCGCGTCGGCTTCGCCAAGGCGGGGCGGCTGATGGACCTCATGGAGTCGCGGAACATCGTCGGACCCAGCGAGGGCTCGAAGGCGCGTGACGTTCTTGTGAAACCTGACGAACTGGACGGAGTGCTGGCCGTGATCCGGGGGGAGTCTGAAGGGTAGGGAACCGGGTACGACGACCGCCGGCCGGACCGGATGCGACAACCGGGCAACCGGAAACCGTCGTGACGCTTCCGTGAGCGATCACCGGGCAACCGTTTCCCCTCGGCGCACGTCAAGTTGAGGACAGCGAAGAACAGCAGTTCCGCCATGGGCCCGCAGGCCATTCCGATGGCGTAAAGGTCCCACCGCCCGGTTGCCCCACCCGTTCGCACCCCCCCTAGACTGAACGTCCAGCACAGGCGGCTAAACGCTCGAAAGGCGCCCCCGTGTCCATCGGCAATTCCCCTGAAGACGAGCGTCCGTTCGAAGACGTGTCGGAAGACGTTTCTGAGGAAGCCCGCCCCTCCATCGGTCGTACTCTGCGGCAGGCGCGGATCGCCGCCGGGAAGACCGTCGACGACATCAGCAGCGCCACCCGGGTCCGTATCGCCATCGTGCACGCCATCGAGTCCGACGACTTCGCCCCCTGCGGCGGTGACGTCTACGCCCGAGGACACATCCGCACCCTGGCCAGGGCCGTCGAACTCGACCCCGCCCCGCTGATCGAGCAGTACGACGCCGGACACGGCGGGCGCCCCTCCCCGACCCCGGCCGCACCCATGTTCGAGGCGGAGCGCATCCGGCCCGAGCGGCGCGGGCCGAACTGGACCGCCGCCATGGTCGCCGCGATCGTCGCGGTGATCGGCTTCGTCGGCTTCACCATGGTCAACGGCGGGGACGACGGAGGGTCCGACGCCACCGTGGCCGAGGGGTCCACCCCGGCCGCGAGCAAGTCCGCCCCCGCCAAGGACAAGAAGCCCGCCGACCCCAAGCCCGACCCGACCGAAAGCGCCATCGCCGCGGCCCCGCAGGACAAGGTGACCGTGCAGGTCAACGCCACCGACGGCCGTAGCTGGATCTCCGCCAAGGACCACAACGGCGCGCTGCTCTTCGACGGGCTGCTCGACCAGGGCGACACCAAGACCTTCCAGGACGACGAGAAGGTCGACCTCGTCCTCGGTGACGCCGGGTCGATCCAGCTCCACGTCAACGGCAAGAAGATCGAGGACGAGTTCCAGCCGGGATCGGTCGAGCGGCTGACGTACACGAAGGGCGATCCCGTGGTCGGCTGAGGCCCGCCGGGAGTTCGGCCGAGCCGGCTCGGACGAGTGTTCCGGGTGGGCTCCGGGCGGGCCACGGGTGGGGCGTCGGGGACCGGAGTGGCCCGACGGGACGGGGCCGGCCGGGATCGGGCAACCCCGTCGACTCGGGCTGTCGGCGGGACGAAGTAGTCTTGAGCCCATGCCTGAACGCCGTACCGTCGCACTGGTCACCCTTGGCTGCGCCCGTAACGAGGTGGACTCGGAGGAGCTCGCAGGCCGTCTGGAGGCGGACGGCTGGCAGCTCGTGCAGGATGCCGAGGACGCCGACGTCGCCGTGGTGAACACGTGCGGCTTCGTGGAGGCCGCCAAGAAGGACTCCGTCGACGCCCTGCTGGAGGCGAACGACCTCAAGGGCCATGGCAGAACCCAGGCCGTGGTGGCGGTGGGCTGCATGGCCGAGCGGTACGGCAAGGAACTGGCCGAGGCGCTCCCCGAGGCCGACGGCGTGCTCGGTTTCGACGACTACTCCGACATCTCCGACCGGCTCCAGACGATCCTCAACGGCGGCATCCACGCCGCGCACACCCCGCGCGACCGGCGCAAGCTGCTGCCGATCAGCCCTGCCGAGCGGCAGGAGGCGGGCGCCGCCGTCGCGCTCCCCGGCCACGGCCCGACCGATCTCCCCGAGGGGCTCGCTCCGGCCTCGGGTCCCCGGGCACCGCTCCGCCGCCGCCTGGACGGTTCCCCGGTGGCCTCGGTGAAGCTCGCCTCCGGCTGCGACCGGCGCTGCACCTTCTGCGCCATCCCCTCCTTCCGCGGCTCCTTCATCTCGCGCCGCCCGAGCGACGTGCTGAACGAGACCCGGTGGCTGGCCGAGCAGGGCGTCAAGGAGATCATGCTGGTCTCCGAGAACAACACCTCCTACGGCAAGGACCTCGGCGACATCCGCCTGCTGGAGTCCCTGCTGCCGGAGCTGGCCGAGGTCGACGGCCTGGAGCGGGTCCGCGTCAGCTACCTCCAGCCGGCCGAGATGCGCCCCGGACTGATCGACGTCCTCACCTCGACGCCCAAGGTCGCCCCGTACTTCGACCTGTCCTTCCAGCACTCCGCGCCCGACGTGCTGCGCGCGATGCGCCGCTTCGGCGACACCGACCGCTTCCTGGAACTGCTCGACACCATCCGGAGCAAGGCGCCCCAGGCGGGCGTGCGCTCCAACTTCATCGTGGGCTTCCCCGGTGAGTCCGAGGCCGACCTCGCCGAGCTGGAGCGCTTCCTGAACCACGCGCGGCTGGATGCCATCGGCGTCTTCGGGTACTCCGACGAGGAAGGCACCGAGGCGGCCGGCTACGACCGCAAGCTGGACGAGGACGTGGTCGCCGAGCGGCTGGCCCGGGTCGCCCGGCTGGCCGAGGAACTCGTCTCGCAGCGCGCCGAGGAGCGCGTCGGCGAGTCCGTGCACGTGCTCGTGGAGTCCGTGGACGAGGCGGAGGGTGTGTTCGGCCGGGCCCTGCACCAGGCCCCCGAGACGGACGGCCAGGTGCTGCTCACGAGCGGCGAAGGTCTGACTGTCGGTCGTATGGTCGAGGCGAAGGTGATCGGTACGGAAGGTGTCGACCTGGTGGCCGAGCCGCTCGACGGCTCGCTCGTGTGGACCGAGGAGGCGGGCAGATGACCGGAGCACCGGCGTCCGCGGCGGGCGGCCCCTCCGGCGCGCGGCGGGCCGGGCCGCCTACGGCACCGGGTTCCGGGCCGGGTGCGGGACCGGATGTGGTGCCGGGCGCGGGGGAGCGTGCGGACCGGGTACGGCAGGCCGAGCGGGTGCGGCGTGCGGAGCGGGTCGAGCGGGCGGACGTGAGCGACGGCGACGTCGCGCGGGTCGCCTCCGGGGTCCGGGACGGGGACCGGAACCGGGGTGGGGACGGGAAAAGGGACGGGGACCGGAACAGGGGCGGGGGCGGGGAAGCCGCCGGGCGGGGTGCGGTGCCGCGTGGCGGGAAGATCACCGCTGCCGCCGTCAACCAGGCCAGTGTCTGGAACGTCGCCAACCTTCTGACGATGCTGCGGCTGATCCTGGTGCCGGCGTTCGTCGCGCTGATGCTCGGCAACGGCGGGCACGACCCGGCGTGGCGCTCGTTCGCCTGGGCGTCCTTCGCCGTCGCCATGATCACCGACCTCTTCGACGGCCACCTGGCACGCACCTACAACCTCGTCACCGACTTCGGGAAGATCGCCGACCCCATCGCCGACAAGGCGATCATGGGGGCGGCGCTGATCTGTCTCTCCGCCCTTGACGATCTGCCGTGGTGGGTGACGGCCGTGATCCTCGGCCGGGAGATCGGCATCACCCTGATGCGTTTCCTGGTCATCCGGTACGGCGTCATCCCGGCCAGCCGCGGCGGCAAGCTCAAGACCCTCACCCAGGGAGTGGCCGTCGGCATGTACGTGCTGGCGCTCACCGGGCCCCTGGCGACCCTGAGGTTCTGGGTGATGGCCGTGGCCGTCGTCCTGACCGTGGCGAGCGGGCTGGACTACGTGAAACAGGCCATTGTGCTGCGCAGAGAGGGAATCGCCGAACGCCGGGCGGCGCTGAGAGGGACGGACGCTTGAGCGCCGAGGCGACCGAGGTGGTGAGACTACTGACGGTGAGGGGCCAGACCCTCGCCGTCGCCGAGTCGCTGACCGGCGGCCTGGTCGCCGCCGACCTCACCTCGGTCCCCGGGGCCTCCAAGGTGTTCCGGGGGTCGGTGACGGCGTACGCCACCGCGCTCAAGCATGAGCTGCTCGGTGTCGACGCCGCCCTGCTGGCGTCGCGAGGAGCGGTGGACCCGCAGGTCGCGGCCGAGATGTCGGCCGGTGTACGGGGCGCGCTGGGCGCGGACTGGGGCATCGCCACGACCGGCGTCGCCGGCCCGGAGCCCCAGGACGGACAACCCGTCGGGACGGTCTTCGTGGCGGTCCGCGGGCCGTCCGGGACGGCCACCGGTTCTGCCTCTGGCGGAAAAGTGCAGGCCCTGCGGTTGAACGGTGACCGTACGGAAATCCGTAGGGAGAGTGTACGGAGCGTACTCGCGCTGCTCCTCGGGGAGCTGGCGGGCGAACAGACCGGGAATGAGCGGGCACAGGATACGGAACAGAACGGGGGGTTTTGATGTTTGCAGCCCTGAGTGAACACGACATCGCTCCCCGCACGGCCGCGGCGCGAGGCGGTACGGTGGGGCGTGAAGGATGCGGCTACGCGGTCCGAGGAGGGAGCCACCGATGATTCTGCTCCGTCGCCTGCTGGGTGACGTGCTGCGTCGGCAGCGCCAGCGCCAGGGCCGTACTCTGCGCGAAGTCTCCTCGTCCGCCCGAGTCTCACTCGGCTATCTCTCCGAGGTGGAGCGGGGGCAGAAGGAGGCTTCTTCAGAGCTGCTCTCCGCCATCTGCGACGCGCTGGACGTACGGATGTCCGAGCTGATGCGGGAAGTGAGCGACGAACTCGCCCTCGCCGAGCTGGCCCAGTCCGCTGCGGCCACCCCCGGCGGAACCGTTCCCACACCGGTCCGTCCGATGCTGGGTTCCGTGTCGGTGGCCGGTGTGCCACCGGAACGGGTGACGATCAAGGCGCCTGCCGAAGCGGTGGACGTCGTCGCCGCCTGAGTGACGCCATTCGCGTGGGTACGTTCGCGTGCGCCGTTCGCGTGGGTATGAGGCCCCGGCCGGGGCTGCTCCGGGACTCGGAGCGGCGTGGTCGGGGTTTCCGCATGTTCGGGGGTGTCCTGGGGCGTCCGGGGGGGGCCGGGGAGGGCCGGGGAGGGCGTCCGAGGGGGGTGGGTGTGGCGGGTGGTCGGGGTGGTGCGCGTGGTGTGCGTTTGCCGGTGCCGGGTGGTGCGGTCATCGTGGAGGGACATGACGGGGGGCAGCCGACGGAGGTGCGGATGTACGTCGTGAAGAGCCCGTTGTCCGACGCGAACCTGAAGACCGTGTCCGAGGCGCTGCAGGGCGCCCTCGTCGATCTGGTGGACCTGGCGCTGGTGGCCAAGCAGATCCACTGGAACGTCGTCGGACCCCGGTTCCGGTCCGTGCACCTGCAGCTCGACGAGGTCGTGGCCACCGCGCGCGCCCACTCCGACACCGTGGCCGAGCGGGCCGCCGCCTTGGGCGTCCCGCCCGACGGACGCGCCGCGACCGTCGCGGTCGGCAGCGGCATCGGCATCACGCCGGAGGGCTGGGTCGACGACTCGGCCGCGGTGGGATCGATCGTGGAGGCGCTGGGCGCCGTGATCACGCGGATGCGGGAGCGGATCGCGGCCACCGGTGATCCTGATCCGGTCACCCAGGACACCTTCATCCAGGTCACGGCCGATCTTGAGAAGCAGCACTGGATGTTCCAGGCCGAGAACGGGTGAGCCGGGTCCTCCCGGGGGACACGCCGCGGGCCGGAGGTGACGGGCCGTGCCGGGGCGGATAGCGCGCCGGGGGGCCGTGCTGGGGCTCGGCGTGGTGTGGTGGATCGCCGTGCTGCGGCTGGCGCTGGCTCCGGAGGGGGCCGGAGCGCTGGAGGGGGCCGTGGCGAGCGGCGGGTGGGGGCTGAGCCTGCTGCCGGTGCACTGCGTGGCGAGGGAGCGGGCGGCGGGCGCGCTCGCGAGTGGGCGGTGGCGGCGGGCGTGGCGCGGGAGCGGCCCCGAGGGAGCGTCTCCGCGTGCGCCGGGCCGGCACGTCTCCGGGGCCGTGGAGCCCTAACGGACCGTGCGGGGGCGGTGATGGCCTCCGGTGGGTGCGGTGGTGGGCGGGACGGGGCCCTGCTGACAGGCCGGGCACCAGTACGTGAGGCGGTCGCCGGTGCCGTCGCCCTGGTCGGCCACGCGGATCGGCGTGCCGCAGCGCAGACAGGGGCGGGGCGCGCGGCCGTACACGAACAGGTCGGGGCCTCTGCGTCCGGTGGTGGTGCGGCCGCTGGGGGTGCGGGCCGTGGCGTCGCGGCCCGGTCCGCTGCGGCCGGTGGTGTTACGGGTCGGGCGGTCGCGGTTGGCCTCCAGGAGCCGCTTGGCGAGCGCGGGAAGCGCGGCCGCGCGGTCGGCGGGCAGGTCGCCCACGGGGAGCCATGGGGTGAGGCCGAGGAGGAAGCAGAGCTCGCACTTGTACACGTTGCCGATGCCGGCCAGGTTGCGCTGGTCGAGCAGGGCCTCGCCGAGGGGGCGGGAGGGGGCCGCCAGAAGGTTCGACAGGGCTCGTTCGGGATCCCAGTCAGGGCCCAGCAGATCCGGTCCGAGGTGCCCGACGGCGCGGTCCTCGTCGTCGGTGCGCAACAGCTCCACGACCGGCAGGCGGTAGCCGACGGCGGTGCGGTCGGCGGTGCCGAGGATCACGCGGATCTGGTGGGAGGGGCCGCCGGTCCAGCGCGCGCCCGGCGCGAACACCTTCCAGGAGCCGTCCATCCGGAGGTGGGTGTGCAGGGTCAGGCCGCCCTCGATCCGGGTGAGCAGGTGCTTCCCCCGCGGGGTGACGTCCAGGACCGTACGGCCGGTGAGGTCCACGGTGGCGTACTGGGGGACGCGGAAGTCGGTGAGGGTGAGCACCTGACCGGCGAGGGCGGCGTGCAGCCGTTTCGTGGCCTGCCAGACCGTGTCTCCTTCGGGCATGGGTCAAGAGTGGCACGCGCGGGGGCCCGGGCGCTCGGGCGCCTCACGCGCGCAGCCGCAGTCCGCGCGGTGTGGCGATGAAGCCGGCCGTCTCCAGGAGCGTGCCGAAGGGGGAGGTGAGGGCGGAGGCGCCGTTGACGCGTTCCACCGTGACCGTGCCGAGGGAACCCGCGCGTGCGGCCGCGGCGAGCGCCTCGGCGGCCGCTCGCAGTCGGGGGTCGTCGGCGGCCGGCTCGTCGGGCTGGGCGGGCCAGGCCAGGACTGTCCTGCCGCCGCGCTCCATGTAGAGCACCAACTCCCCGTCGAGCAGCACCACCAGGGAGCCCGCTTTGCGGCCGGGTTTGTGCCCGGCGCCGGTCGGTGGCTCGGGCCACGCGAGGGCCGCCCCGTAGGCGTTCGCCGGGTCGGCCGCGGCGAGGACGACGGCTCGTGAGGCGGCGGAGGGGCGGTCGCGGTGGCGGGGGCGGCCGGAGCCGTACGCGCTTCGGCCGGGTCCGCCGCGCTGGAAACCGTCGCCGGCGGGGGCGCCGGAGCGAGGGCCGCCGGCGCCCAGGGAGCCGAAGCCCTGGGGATCGACGTGGTCGCCCGGTGAGAACGGGAAGTCGAGGGCGCCGGTGGTGGACGAACCGGCCGGGGCGGCCGGGATGACAGGGGCGGCGAACTCGGTGTCGAGGGCGGGGAAGGAACCTGGAGGAAAGCCGTCGGCGGAAGTCCGGGCCGCCCAGGGGTCGTCGGAGCCGGAGCCGGAGCCGGAGCCGGTTCCGGAGCTGGACCCGGCGCCGGGGCCCGGGAGGCTCTCGCCGCGTTCGCGGGCGTTGGCCGCCGCGCGGAGGCGGTCCACGGCGCCGTCCATCGCGAACTGTGCCGCGCCCAGACCCTCCACCACATAGCCGCGGCGGGCCTGACCGGTCTCCTCGAACGCCGACAGGACGCGGTACACCGCGGAGAAGCCGCCCTCGACGCCCTCCGCGGCGACGGCGCCCCGGGTCACCACCCCGTGCCGGTCCAGGAGCGTACGGGCCAGGGCGTGGGCCCGTACCGTGGCGTCACCCTCCCGGGCGGGCAGCAGGGACCAGCGGCCGGCGACGGTCGGTGGCCCCGCACGGGAGGCGGAGCGGGCCGCGGCCGTGAGCGAGCCGTAACGCCCGCGGGGCACCGCGCGCTTGGCGCGGTGCGCGGTGGAGCCGGCGGTGCGGCCCGAGCCCAGGTAGGAGCGCAGGGGGGTGAGCGTGTCGTTGGTCAGCAGCCCCGACCAGGCCAGCTCCCACAGGGCGTCCGCCAGTTGCGGGTCGGTCGCCGCGGGGTGGGTGGTGGCGCGGACCTGGTCGGCGATCTGACGGAAGAAGAGCCCGTAGCCGCCGGAGAGGGTGTCCAGGACCGCCTGGTGGAGGGCGGTCGTCTCCAGGGGGTGCGGGGGCGGCAGGAGCAGCGGGGCCGCGTCCGCGAGGTAGAGGGAGAGCCAGCCGTCCTTGCCGGGGAGGGAGCCCGCCCCCGCCCACACCACCTCTCCGGCGGCGGTCAGCTCGTCGAGCATGGCCGGGGTGTAGTTCGCCACGCGTGTGGGCAGGACCAGCCTCTCCAGGGCGGAGGCGGGTACCGACGCGCCCTGCAGTTGCTCGACGGCGCGCACCAGACCGTCGACGCCGCGCAGCGCGTGGCCCTTGCCGATGTGCTGCCACTGGGGCAGGAACTGGGCGAGGGCGGCCGGGGACACCGGTTCCAGTTCGTGCCGCAGTGCGGCCAGGGAGCGGCGGCGCAACCGTCGCAGCACCGTCGCGTCGCACCACTCCTGGCCGATCCCGGCGGGATGGAACTCGCCCTGCACGACCCGGCCCGCCGCCGCGAGCCGTTGCAGGGCGCCCTCGGTGACGGCCACGCCCAGACCGAAGCGGGCGGCGGCGGTGGCCGAGGTGAACGGGCCGTGGGTGCGGCCGTAGCGGGCCAGGAGATCGCCGAGCGGGTCCTTGACCGGTTCGGTGAAGGCTTCCGGGACTCCGACGGGCAGCGCCGTGCCCAGCGCGTCACGGAGTCTGCCCGCGTCCTCGATCGCCGCCCAGTGGTCGGCGCCGGAGATCCGGACCCTGATCGCACGGCGGGCGCGGGCCAGCTCCTCGGCCCACTGCGGTTCGGCGCCCCGCTCGGCCAGCTCGGCGTCGGTCAGCGGACCGAGCAGCCGCAGGACGTCCGCGATCCCCTCCATGTCCTTGACCCGGCGGTCCTCGGTGAGCCACTGCAGCTCGCGCTCCAGCTCGGTCAGCACCTCGGCGTCGAGCAGCTCGCGCAGCTCCGCCTGGCCCAGCAGCTCGGCCAGCAGCCGGGAGTCGAGCGACAGGGCGGCGGCGCGGCGCTCGGCGAGCGGCGAGTCACCCTCGTAGAGGAACTGGGCCACGTAGCCGAAGAGCAGGGAACGGGCGAACGGGGACGGCTCCGGGGTGGTGACCTCCACCAGGCGGACCCGGCGCGCCTCCAGATCCCCCATCAGCTCGACGAGACCGGGAACGTCGAAGACGTCCTGGAGGCATTCACGGACCGCTTCCAGCACGATCGGGAACGAGCCGAACTCGCTCGCCACCTCCAGCAACTGGGAGGCGCGCTGGCGCTGCTGCCACAACGGGGTGCGTCTGCCGGGGCTGCGGCGCGGCAGCAGCAGCGCACGGGCCGCGCACTCCCGGAACCGGGACGCGAACAGGGCCGAGCCGCCCACCTGGTCGGTGACCACCTGCTCGACCTCGCCCTTGTCGAAGACGACGTCGCCCGCGCCGATCGGAGCCTTGTCCGCGTCGTACTCGGTACCGGACTTCGCCGGTTCCCGGTCGAGCAGGTCCAGGCCCATCAGGTCGGCGTCCGGCAGCCGGAGCACGATGCCGTCGTCGGCGTGCATGACCTGCGCGTCCATGCCGTACCGCTCGGACAGCCGGGCGGCGAGGGCCAGCGCCCAGGGGGCGTGCACCTGTGCGCCGAAGGGGGAGTGGACCACCACCCGCCAGTCGCCCAGCTCGTCGCGGAAGCGCTCCACGACGATGGTGCGGTCGTCCGGGATGTGGCCCGCCGCCTCCCGCTGTTCGTCGAGGTAGGCCAGTACGTTGTCCGCGGCCCAGGTGTCCAGGCCGGCGGCGCGGAGCCGCAGCCGGGCGGCGTCCTTGGACAGGGCGCCGACCTCGCGCAGGAAGGCGCCGAGCGCGCGGCCCAGCTCCAGGGGGCGGCCGAGCTGGTCGCCCTTCCAGAACGGGAGCCGGCCCGGGACGCCGGGCGCGGGGGAGACCAGGACGCGGTCGCGCGTGATGTCCTCGATGCGCCAGGAGCTGGTGCCGAGCGTGAAGACGTCCCCCACGCGTGACTCGTACACCATCTCCTCGTCCAGTTCGCCGACCCGGCCGCCGCCCTTCTTGGGATCGGCTCCGGCCAGGAAGACGCCGAACAGGCCGCGGTCGGGGATCGTGCCGCCCGAGGTGACGGCGAGGCGCTGCGCGCCCGGACGGCCGGTGACCGTGCCGGCGACGCGGTCCCACACCACGCGTGGGCGCAGCTCGGCGAAGGCGTCGGACGGGTAGCGGCCCGCCAGCATGTCCAGGACGGCGGTGAACGCCGACTCCGGGAGCGAGGCGAACGGGGCGGCGCGGCGGACCGTGGTGAGCAGGTCGTCGACCTGCCAGGTGTCCAGGGCGGTCATGGCCACGAGCTGCTGGGCGAGGACGTCCAGCGGGTTGGCGGGGACCTTCAGGGATTCGATGGCGCCGGTGCGCATCCGTTCGGTGACCACGGCGGCCTGGACGAGG
Source organism: Streptomyces ziwulingensis (assembly GCF_039542605.1). Lineage (NCBI taxonomy): Bacteria > Bacillati > Actinomycetota > Actinomycetes > Kitasatosporales > Streptomycetaceae > Streptomyces > Streptomyces ziwulingensis. Next base: position 131,647 of record NZ_BAABIG010000080.1, on the reverse strand, counting down.
TCGCCGCGGTACTTCGGGAAGACCACGCCGGTGGAGACCGCGCCGACCTGGTGGCCGGCGCGTCCGACGCGCTGGAGGCCGGAGGCCACGGAGGGCGGTGACTCCACCTGGATGACGAGGTCGACCGCGCCCATGTCGATGCCCAGCTCCAGGCTGGAGGTGGCGACCACGGCGGGCAGCCGGCCCGCCTTGAGGTCCTCCTCGACCAGGGCGCGCTGCTCCTTGGAGACCGAGCCGTGGTGGGCGCGGGCGATCACGGCCGGGGCGCCCTGGGCGGCCCCCGAACCGCCCATCAGCTCGGCCGGGGAGTGGTGTTCGTCCAGGGGCTCGCCCGTCGCCCGTTCGTACGCGATCTCGTTGAGCCTGTTGCACAGGCGTTCGGCCAGGCGGCGGGAGTTGGCGAAGACGATCGTCGAGCGGTGGGACTGGACCAGGTCGGTGATCCGCTCCTCGACGTGCGGCCAGATCGACGGGCGTTCCGCACCCTCGTTGCCGTCGGCCACGGGGGAGCCGCCCAGCTCGCCGAGGTCCTCGACCGGGACGACGACGGAGAGGTCGAACTCCTTGCCGGAGGCCGGCTGGACCACCTCCGCCTTGCGCCGGGGGGAGAGATAGCGGGCGATCTCGTCGACGGGGCGGACCGTCGCGGAGAGGCCGATGCGGCGCGCGGGCCGGGGCAGCAGCTCGTCCAGCCGCTCCAGGGAGAGCGCCAGATGGGCTCCGCGCTTGGTGCCGGCGACCGCGTGCACCTCGTCGAGGATCACCGTCTCCACGCCGGTCAGCGCGTCACGCGTGGCGGACGTCAGCATCAGGAAGAGGGACTCGGGCGTGGTGATCAGGATGTCCGGCGGGCGGATGGAGAGCGCGCGGCGTTCGGCCGGCGGGGTGTCGCCGGAGCGGATGCCGACCTTGATCTCGGGCTCGGGCAGGCCGAGGCGGACCGACTCCTGGCGGATGCCGGTCAGGGGGCTGCGGAGGTTGCGCTCCACGTCGACCGCGAGGGCCTTGAGGGGGGAGACGTAGAGGACGCGGCAGCGCTTCCTGGGGTCGGCGGGCGGGGGTGAGGAGGCGAGTTGGTCCAGGGCCGCGAGGAAGGCGGCCAGGGTCTTTCCGGAGCCGGTGGGGGCGACCACCAGGACGTCCGAGCCCTCGCCGATCGCCTTCCACGCACCGGCCTGGGCGGCGGTGGGCGCGGAGAAGGCTCCCGTGAACCAGCCGCGGGTCGCGGGGGAGAAGCCGTCCAGGGCTCGGTTGGCGCTGACCATGCGTCCATCCTGCACCCCGGCACTGACAATCGGCCTGAGCCGGTGCCGCCGGCCGGACACCGCCGCCCCCGGCGGCCACGGGGGAGCGCCGAGGGCGGCGGGGGGAGTGCGGAAGCTCCGGTTACGGCCACGCGTCAGACCGTGGGGCGGAGAGCGGAGAGCGGAGAGCGGGGAGTGGAGAGCGGAGAGCGGTCCGGGCAGGCCGGCCGCTCGGGCCCGTACCCGCGGGCGGGATACTGGGGGCATGCGGTTGACGGTCTTCTGGCAGCGGATGGCGGATCACTTCGGTCCCGGCTACGCCGGCACCTTCGCACGTGATCATGTGATGGCGGAACTCGGTGGACGTACGGTGCAGGAGGCACTGGACGCCGGCTGGGACGCGAAGGAAGTGTGGCGCGTGGTCTGCGCGGTCATGAACGTGCCGCAGGAACAGCGCTGACCGGTCACGAAGATCGTTTACCGGCCACGAAGTTCACAGGCCGGCGTCCGGCTGTCGGTGGCGTGGGCGAGACTGGGGCGGTGGCATCCACTGACGAATCCGGGCAGCCAGCCCCGCACGTATCCCCGTCCGGCCCGACACCGCCCACCGGGCCGGCGGCGCGCGATGCGGCCGGGGCCGGCCGCATGCCGCGCTGGCTGCCCCGCGCCATGGTGCTCGCCCTCGCGCTCTACGCCGTGTTCCAGCTCGGGAGCTGGGCCTTCCACCAGCTCACCGCCCTACTGATCAACATCCTCATCGCGTTCTTCCTGTCCCTGGCCGTCGAGCCCGCGGTGAGCTGGATGGCCGCGCGCGGGATGCGCCGGGGCTTCGCCACCTTCCTCGTCTTCATCGGCGTGCTGATCGCCGCGGCGGGCTTCGTCACGCTGCTCGGCTCCATGCTCGCGGGCCAGATCATCAAGATGGTCGAGGACTTCCCGCAGTACCTCGACTCCGTCATCAACTGGATCAACGCCCACTTCCACACCGAACTGCGCCGGGTGGACATCCAGGAGGGACTGCTGCGCTCCGACTGGCTGCGCAACTACGTGCAGAACAGCGCCACCGGCGTCCTGGACGTGTCCGCCCAGGTCCTCGGCGGGCTCTTCACGCTGCTGACGATCGGGCTGTTCTCCTTCTACTTCGCCGCCGACGGCCCACGGCTGCGGCGCGCGCTCTGTTCGGTCCTGCCGCCCGCCCGGCAGGCCGAGGTGCTGCGCGCGTGGGAGATCGCCGTGGACAAGACCGGCGGCTACCTCTACTCACGCGGCCTGATGGCGCTGATCTCCGGTGTGGCCCACTACATCCTCCTGGAGATCCTGGAGGTGCCCTACGCGCCCGCGCTCGCGGTGTGGGTGGGGCTGGTGTCGCAGTTCATCCCCACCATCGGCACGTATCTCGCGGGCGCCCTGCCGATGCTGATCGCCTTCACGGTCGACCCCTGGTACGCGTTGTGGGTACTGATCTTCGTGGTGGTCTACCAGCAGTTCGAGAACTACGTGCTGCAGCCCAAGCTGACCTCCAAGACCGTCGACATCCACCCCGCGGTCGCCTTCGGTTCGGTCATCGTGGGCACCGCCCTCCTCGGCGCCGTCGGCGCCCTGATCGCCATCCCCGCGGTCGCCACGCTCCAGGCTTTCCTGGGCGCGTACGTCAAGCGGTACGACGTCACGGACGATCCCCGTGTCCAGGGGCACCGGGACCGGCCCCGGGACCGGGACGGCGGGCCGGCTCCCTTCGGACGTGTGCGTGACCTCTGGGCCCGGAGACCGGAGCGGCACGGGTCCGCGGGGTCCGCGGGGTCTGCGGAGGCCGGGGCAGCCGGAGCGGCAGGAGCGGCCGGGGATGGGCGGGAGAAGGGCTCGGGCGGACCGGCCTGAGCGCGGCCCGGGGTGGCCCGAGTCGGCCCCGGGCTGGTCCGCCGCCGGCCCGGGGCCGTCGTGCCGTGCGAGCGCCCGCCCGGCCGCGGACGTAGCGTCGGAAGTGCCGGGTGGTGCGCTTGACACAAAAATCGAACATCCATTCTTATGGAGGTTCCGGCAAGCCCGAGGGCCGGGCGATTCGGCCGAGTCTGGGTGGATACGCACCCTGGTTATCCACAGGCCGGACCCGTGTCGGGACCCATTGTCAGTGGCAGGCGTTAGCGTTTTTGACGTGAAGCGATCGACTCAAGCAAATCGGGTGGAACCCATGGCAGGTACCGACCGCGAGAAGGCCCTGGAGGCCGCTCTCGCACAGATTGAACGGCAATTCGGCAAGGGCGCGGTCATGCGCATGGGCGAGCGGCCCAACGAGCCCATCGAGGTCATCCCGACCGGGTCCACCGCGCTCGACGTGGCCCTCGGCGTCGGCGGGCTGCCGCGCGGCCGCGTGGTGGAGGTCTACGGCCCCGAGTCCTCCGGCAAGACGACCCTGACCCTGCACGCCGTGGCGAACGCCCAGAAGGCCGGTGGCCAGGTCGCCTTCGTGGACGCGGAGCACGCCCTCGACCCCGAGTACGCGAGGAAGCTCGGCGTCGACATCGACAACCTGATCCTCTCCCAGCCGGACAACGGCGAGCAGGCCCTGGAAATCGTGGACATGCTGATCCGCTCCGGCGCCCTCGACCTCATCGTCATCGACTCCGTCGCCGCGCTCGTGCCGCGCGCGGAGATCGAGGGCGAGATGGGCGACAGCCACGTCGGCCTCCAGGCCCGGCTGATGAGCCAGGCCCTGCGGAAGATCACCAGCGCGCTCAACCAGTCCAAGACCACCGCCATCTTCATCAACCAGCTCCGCGAGAAGATCGGCGTGATGTTCGGCTCCCCGGAGACCACGACCGGTGGCCGCGCCCTGAAGTTCTACGCCTCCGTGCGCATCGACATCCGGCGCATCGAGACGCTGAAGGACGGCACGGAGGCGGTCGGCAACCGCACCCGTTGCAAGGTCGTCAAGAACAAGGTCGCGCCCCCCTTCAAGCAGGCCGAGTTCGACATCCTCTACGGCCACGGCATCAGCCGCGAGGGCGGCCTGATCGACATGGGCGTGGAGAACGGCTTCGTCCGCAAGGCCGGTGCCTGGTACACGTACGAGGGTGACCAACTCGGACAGGGCAAGGAGAACGCCCGCAACTTCCTGAAGGACAACCCCGACCTCGCCAACGAGATCGAGAAGAAGATCAAGGAGAAGCTGGGCGTCGGAGTGCGCCCCGAAGCGCCGGCCACCGAGCCGGGCGCGGACGCCGCGGTCACTTCCGCTCCGGCCGACGCGGCCGCGACGGTGCCCGCCCCCGCGGCCAAGGCCACCAAGTCCAAGGCCACGACCGCCAAGAGCTGACCCGTGACACGACGAACCGACTGGTCCGAGTACGCCTCCCCGGACCTTCCCGCGCGGGAACACCGGCGGAGCGGACCGGACGACAAGGGCTCCGCCGGGGCGGGCGGCGGCGGATACGAAGGTGGCCTCGCCGGGCCGGGTGACGGCTTCGGCCCGGCGGACGCCGCCTCGTACCCGCGTCACTCGCGTCACCTCTCGCCGCCGTACGACCCCTCGCCCCCGTACGGCATGGAGAAGCCGTACGACATCGAGGCGCCGTACGGGGACGCGCCGGGGGACGGTCCCGAGCACGGCAGTGGTCCGCGTGGCGAGGGCAGAGGGCGTCGCGGCGGCGGCCGGTCCCGGGGCATCGGCGGGTCCGGCGGATCTCGCGGGCGTCGTGGACGCGACCGCGACGACCCGCCGGAAGAAGACGGAGGTGCCGCTTCCTCGTCGAGGGCCGAGAAGGTGGAGCCTCCGCGGGACCCGGTCGAGCAGGCACGGGCGCTCTGCCTGCGCCTGCTCACCGGGACCCCGCGCACCCGCAAGCAACTCGCCGACGCCCTGCGCAAGAAGGAGATCCCGGACGAGGCCGCGGAGGAGGTGCTGTCCCGGTTCGAAGAGGTCGGCCTGATCAACGACAGCGCCTTCGCGGAGGCCTGGGTGGAATCCCGGCACCACGGCCGCGGGCTGGCCCGCCGCGCGCTCGCCAGGGAACTGCGGACCAAGGGCGTCGACTCCACCCTCATCGACGAGGCCGTCTCCCAGCTCGACTCCGAGCAGGAGGAGGAGACCGCGCGCGAGCTGGTGGCCCGGAAACTGCGCTCCACCCGCGGGCTCGATCGTGACAAGAGGCTGCGCCGGCTCGCGGGCATGCTGGCCCGCAAGGGCTACTCCCAGGGAATGGCGCTCAAGGTGGTCCGGCAGGCGCTGGAGGAGGAGGGGGAGGACACCGAGTTCCTGGGTGACGAGACCTTCTGAAACCCGCGGTCACCGCGCGCGCCGCCGAACCGGCCACTCGGCCGAACCGGCCCCCTGATCCGCGCACGATTACCTTGCGCTCCCGGAAGGGTGCGTCCTTCTCACGCGGCTGTACCGTCTGCTGCCGTCACGCGGGTGTCCGATCCGTGACACCTCGTGCATGTGCCGCCTCTGGAGACCCCGTCGGCGGGCTGAACCCGCACGGAGTCCTCGCCACGTCCAGAAAGGCGGCCCCGCCATGCCCTCCACCACGCCTCCCTGCCCTGTAACCCCGGCCTCACCTGCCGCCCCTGCCTCCCCTGTATCCCTTTCTGTTCCAAGCTGCCCCTCTCGTCCTTCCCGTCCCTCCCGCCTCGCCCCTCCCTCCCGCCCTTCTCGTAGAGCGCTTCTAGCCCTTCTGTTCAGTACCGGGCTGCTGGTGAGTGGGTGCGGCACGTTCTCCGACTCGGACGCGGGGGCCGCCGTGGACGGGCGGCTCACCCTCGGGTTCGTCAACGGAGGGGGCAGCCAGTTCCACACCTGTCTCCAGCGGACCGTGGAGACCGCGGCCAAGAACAACTTCGCCACGCTGGTGACGGCCAACTCCCACCAGGACGCCGGGACGGAACTGGCCAACATCGAGCACATGATCGCGCGCCAGGTCGACGCGATCATCCTGCAGACCGTCAGCACGGACGCCCTGGAGAAGGACATCGCCAAGGCCAGAAGCGCGGGCATACCCGTCTTCCTGACCTCCGTGAGCACCGACCCGTCCGACATCCTCGGAGCCGTCGTCGTAGACCTGGAGGCGGTCGGCCGGCTGGACGCCCAGTGGATCGCTCGCGACGCGGACGGCCGCCAGGTGCGGGTCGGTGTGATCGCGGGCGCGCCCGGTGCCGCCTCCGACCTGCTGGTCGGCGGCTTCACCGCGGCGCTCCCCGCTCGCGCGAAGGTGGTCGCGACGGAGCCCGGCATGTTCGACGCGGCCAAGGCGCGCAAGGCCGCCGCCGGGATGATCCAGGACCACCCGGACCTGGACTACGCCTTCGTCGCCAACGAGCAGATGGCCTTCGCAGCCCGGAAGGCGTTCGACGCGGCCGGCGCCGGCCGGGTGAAGATCGTGACGGTGAACGGCACCGACGAGGCCCTGGTCGCGCTCAAGGACGGACGGTTCGCCGCGACGGTCTCCAACTCGGCCGGTGAGACCGGCGAACTGGCCGTCAGGAACACCATCGAGCTGCTGCGCGGCCGGAAGGCGGAGAAGATCGCCAAGACCCCGATCCGGCTGATCACCAAGGGCACCGCGGACACGGCGCCGTTCTACTGCGAATCAGCACTCTGATCCACCGCGAATCCGCACTCTGACCGCGCGCCCGGGGGACGGACAGCCCCCGGGCGCGCGCGTCACCGTGAGCCTTCGGCGGACACCGGCAGACCCGCCGCGCGCCACGCCTGGAATCCGCCGACCAGATCGGTGGCCCGGCGCAGCCCCAGGCGGTGCAGGGACTCCGCGGCCAGGCTGGAGGCGTACCCCTCGTTGCAGACGACGACGACCCGTATCCCGTGGCCGGTGGCCTCCGGGAGGCGGTGGCTGCCCCGGGGGTCCAGCCGCCACTCCAGTTCGTTCCGCTCGATCACCAGGGCACCGGGGATCACCCCGTCCCGCTCGCGCAGTGCCGCGTACCGGATGTCCACCAGGAGCGCCTGACCGGCCTCGGCGGCCTCGTGCGCCTCCTGCGGCTCGATCCTCCGGTAGCCGGCCCGTACCCGTTCGAGGAGGTCGTCGATGCCGACGGGGTCGCTCGCTGCCAGTCCGTCGCTCACTGCCAGTCCTCGGGGCGCTCGACCTGCTCCAGGCGCAGGATCGGTCCGCTGCGGCTGTAGCGGCGGATCCGCGGCAGCGGCGGATAGTAGGCGTGCACCGAGACGGCGTGCCGGTCGGCGGACTCGTTGAGCACCTCGTGCACATGGTGCCGTCCGAAGGCGCGGCCCTGCCCGGTGGCCAGCCGGCGTTCCCGGTCCACGCCGTCGGTCAGCTCCAGGGTCCGCCAGCCGTCGGTGGGCAGCCGGGCGGCGAGGGCGTGCTCCTTGAGTTCGCCCGCCGCGGTCACGAAGGCGCCCACCGAGTCCGCGTGGTCGTGCCAGCCGGTACCCGAGCCGGGCGGCCAGCCGATCAGCCACGCCTCGCTGCCGCCGGGCCCCTCCAGCCGCACCCAGGTACGGCCCTCCGGATCGAGCGGCAGCGAGGCGATGAGGTCGGCGTCGGCGGCGGCCCGCCGCGCGAAGGCGAGCAGCTCGGCCTGGGTCGGCGCGGCGACACCGGACTTCGCGGCGACACCGGACTTCGCGGCGACACCGGACTTCGCGGGGTCACCGGACGCGGCGGGGACAGCGGCGGAGGAGGCGGGAGGGGACGCGGGGGAGGGGGCAGAGACAGACATGGCTACCGTCCTGGAGGAGTTCGCGGAAGCGCGCGGCGCAACGCGAGAGGCGCGGCGCGCGAAAAGAGGGGGCGAAGTCAGCAGGACGGACGACAGACGCAACCCGCATAGCGGAGGAGGTCCATATGGACCCTCCGCCACAGGCGCACATCGGTGTCGGTCATGGCCCGGAGTAGACCATGACCGCCACGGCCGGTCAACCGACTGTCACCATGTGGACAAAACGGTGACGGTCAGTCGCCTCAGCGGGAAGACAACGGGAAGACAACGGGAAGACAGCGGGAAGCCGGCGGGAATTCTCAGCGGGAACCGGCCGCCGCCCCGCTCCCGGACCTCGCCGTCCCGGCTCCCGCCGTCGGCGCGGGACCGCCCAGCGCCGCCTCGGCAGCCGTGTAGAGGTCGGCCGGGCGCACCCCGTTCAGCGCCGTGACCAGGTGACCGTCGGGCCGCACCAGCAGGACGGTGTGCGCGCCGGCCCCCGGATACCCCTCGGCCACCAGCAGCTCGGCGCGGTACGGCAGCGCGGTCACCGCCGCGGCCAGCCGGGGCATGACGCCGGCCGTCACCCAGTGCTTGCGCTCCCACACACCGGTACCCGGCGCGATCAGCACCACCAGGAGCGCCCCCCGCCCGAGCCGGTCGTGCAACGGGACGAAGCTGCCGTCCTCCGCCGTGACCTGCACGTCCGTGACCAGGGCTCCGGGGGGCGTCGCGACGGGCGTCTCCCCGTCGAGGTGTTCGGGCGCGAGCGGCGAATCGGCGTACGCCCCCGGCGCGCCGAGTGCTCCGCGCCCCAAGTGACCCTCCGTGAGGAGCGCGTCGTGGCCGCGGGCCGCGCCGGGGACGTAACCGCGCAGGCCCCCGCCGCCGCGCAGCAGGGGCAGCGCCTGGTCGGCGGCGCGCAGCCGGGCGGCGATCACCGCGCGCCGCTCCGCCTGATAACTGTCGAGCAGTGCCTCGTACGGGCCGCCGTGCCAGGCCAGGCCCAGTTTCCAGGCGAGGTTGTCGGCGTCCCGCAACCCCTCGACCAGTCCCTGCGTGCCCAGCGCGCCGAGCAGGTGGGCCGCGTCCCCGGCGAGGAAGACGCGGCCGACGCGCCAGCGCCGGGCCAGGCGGTGGTGGACGGTGTGGACGCCGGTGTCGAGCAGCTCGTACGCCGGGGTGTCCCCGCCGTTCCAGCCGGCCAGGGTCTCGCGGACCCGGTCGACCAGCAGTTCCGGCGTCACCAGGTCCTTGCCCGGCGGCAGCAGCCAGTCCAGGCGCCACACGCCGTCCGGCAGGGGGCGGCCGGTGATCTCTCCCGCCGACGGCCCCGACGTACGCCAGGGCGGTGACCGGTGGAGCAACGCTTCTTCACTCCAGGGAAGCTCGGTGCGCAGGGCGGCCACCGCGTGCCGTTCCACCGCCGTGCGGCCGGGGAAGCGGATGTCCTGGAGCTTGCGCACGGTCGAGCGGGGGCCGTCGCAGCCGACCAGGTAACTGCCGCGCCACCAGGTGCCCCTGGGGCCGCGGGTGTGGGCGGTGACGCCGGAGGACTCCTGTTCGATGCCGTCCAGGCGGCTGTCCGCGGCGATCTTCACCAGCGACTCGCGGGCCAGGGCGGCGCGCAGCGTGCCGGTCAGGACGTGCTGGGCGAGGTGCAGCGGGCCGGGCCCGGAGTCGTCGTCGAACGTGATGTCGCGCATCACCTGCCTGCGCCGCATCGACCGCCAACCGGCCCAACGGAAACCTGCCCGCGAGAGCGGGGCGCCGGTGAGCCGTTCGAGCAGGGCGACGGCGTCCTCGGGCAGGACGACGGTACGCGCGAGGCGCGGTTCGTCCTTGCCCGGACCCTCGTCGAGGACGACGCAGGGCACCTCCTGGCGCGCCAGACAGAGGGCGAGCGTGAGGCCGACGGGCCCCGCTCCGACGATGATCACCGGGTCCACGGCGCGGCGCTCCCTGCCTGCGGCGACGTCCTGGGGGACCCAGGTGAACAGGGAGGTGGAGCAGGGTGCGCGATCACAGAACGTATGCAACCCATTGCCGCTGCTTGCGTCAAGTGACGGAGGCAGTGGCGGACCGCGCCACTGCCTCCGTGCGGGTCGTACGAGTTGACCGAGTGTCGGTCCGGGCCGGGTGAACGGCCCGTTCCGCGTCGGCCGGGGGGATCACATCCCGCCGGCCCCGGTGCCCGCCGTGCCCGCCACCTGAGCGTCGTTCGCGCCCAGCACCGCGCCGGACGACTTCTTGGCCCTGCGCAGCCGCTGCTCCAGCCAGCCGGCGAAGGTCGTCAGCGCGAAGTTGAGCGCGATGTAGATCACCGCCACCACCGTGAAGGAGGCGATGACGTTGGCGCCGTAGTAGCCGCTCATCGTGTTGGCCGAGGCCAGCAGCTCCGGGAAGGTGAGGACGGCGCCGCCGAGCGCGGTGTCCTTCAGGATCACGACGAGCTGGCTGACGATGGCCGGCAGCATCGTGGTGACCGCCTGCGGCAGCAGGATCAGCCGCATGAGCTGGCCCTTGCGCAGCCCCACCGCCATCGCCGCCTCGGACTGGCCCTTGGGCAGCGCCAGGATGCCCGCCCGGACGATCTCCGCGAGGACGGAGGCGTTGTAGAGCACCAGGCCCGTGACGACGGCGTACAGCGGACGGTCCTGGGTGCTGACGTCCGTGTACTCGGAGAACAGCGCGAGACCGAAGATCATCAGGACCAGGACCGGGATGGCCCGGAAGAACTCGACCACGACCCCGACCGGGATGCGCACCCAGGCGTGGTCGGAGAGCCGGGCGATGCCGAGCACGGCACCGAGCGGCAGGGCGATGACCATCGCGAGGGCGGCGGCCTTCAGGGTGTTCTGCAGACCGGGCCAGATGTACGTCGACCAGGGCTCGGTACCGGTGAAGAACATCTCCCACTTGGCCCAGTCGAGCTGCTCCTTCTCGTCCAGGACCTGGTACACCCACCACAGCAGGGCGAGCAGCACGACCGTGAAGACGACCGTGAGCAGGACGTTGCGCCGCTTGGCGCGCGGGCCCTGGGCGTCGTAGAGAACGGAGCTCATCGCTTCACCGCCACCTTCTTGCCCACCCAGCCGAGGATCAGGCCGGTCGGCAGCGTCAGAACCACGAACCCGAACGCGATGACCGCGGAGATCAGCAGCAGTTGGGCCTCGTTCTCGATCATCTCCTTCATCACCAGCGCCGCCTCGGTGACACCGATGGCGGCGGCCACCGTGGTGTTCTTGGTGAGCGCGATCAGCACGTTCGCCAGGGGGACGACGGAGGAGCGGAACGCCTGGGGCAGTACGACGAGGCGCAGCACCTGTCCGAAGCTGAGGCCGATGGCGCGGGCCGCCTCCGCCTGGCCGACCGGCACGGTGTTGATGCCGGACCGCAGCGCCTCGCAGACGAAGGCCGAGGTGTAGAGGATCAGGCCGAGGACCGCGAGCCGGAAGTTCAGCGCCTCGAAGTCCTCCCCGGCGCCGAGGGAGATGTTGAGGGTCTGGTAGAGGCCCAGGGACGCGAACAGGATGATCACGGTGAGCGGGATGTTCCGCACGGTGTTCACGTACGTCGTCCCGATCCCGCGCATCAGCGGCACCGGGCCGACGCGCATGGCGGCCAGCACAGTGCCCCAGATCAGGGAGCCGACGGCGGCGAGCAGGGCGAGCTGCACCGTCGTCCAGAAGGCTCCCAGCAGGTCGTAGTCTGCAAGAAAGTCGAACACGATCTCCCGCGCTTTCGCGTGTAGGGATGCCCGCCCCGATGCGCCGCCCCTCACCCGGGACGGCGCACCCTGTCAGGCGTTGCCTCAGCTCTTGATGTCGCCGATCTTCGGCGCGGGCTCGTTCTTGTAGCCGGCCGGGCCGAGGTTGGCGTCCACGGCCTTCTGCCAGGCGCCGTCGGAGACCATGGCCTCGATCGCGTCGTTGATCTTCGTCTTGAGGTCGCTGCCCTTCTTGACGCCGATGCCGTAGTTCTCGTTGGTCATCTTGAAGCCGCCGAGCTTGAACTTGCCCTTGAACTGGGACTGGGCGGCGTAACCGGCGAGGATCGAGTCGTCCGTGGTCAGCGCGTCGATGGCCTTGGTCTGCACACCGGTGAGGCAGGCGGAGTAGGTCGGGTACTGCTGGAGCTGGGCCTTGGGCGCCAGCTTGTCCTTGACGTTCTGCGCGGAGGTCGAACCGGTGACCGAACACAGCTTCTTGCTGTTGAGGTCCTCCGGCGCCTTGATCGAGGAGTCGTCGGTGCGGATCAGCACGTCCTGGTGGGCGAGCAGGTACGGGCCGGCGAAGTCGACCTTCTCCTCGCGCTCCGGGGTGATCGAGTAGGTGGCGGCGATGAAGTCGACGTCACCGCGCTGGAGCATCGTCTCGCGGTCGGCGCTCTTCGACTCGGTCCACTCGATCTGGTCCTCGGTGTAGCCGAGCTTCTTCGCGACGTACTTGGCGACGTCCACGTCGAAGCCCGCGTAGCCCTGCGGGGTCTTCTGGCCGAGGCCCGGCTGGTCGAACTTGATGCCGATCTTGATCTTGTCGCCGCCGCCGGAGGAGCCGCTGTCGTCGCTGTCGTCACCACCGCAGGCGGTGGCGGTCAGGGCGAGGGCGAGTACGGCGGCCGAGGCGGCGGAGACCTTGCGGAGCTTCATGGTGGACATCCTTTGGCTGTGATCGGACGATCAGAGGTGGGCCGGCGGCAGCGGGTGACGCGGGCCGGCGGGGTGCGCCGGACCGGCGTCAGTGGTGCAGGATCTTCGACAGGAAGTCCTTGGCGCGGTCGCTGCGCGGGTTGCTGAAGAACTGGTCCGGCGCGGCCTCCTCGACGATCCGGCCGTCGGCCATGAAGACCACGCGGTTGGCCGCCGACCGGGCGAAGCCCATCTCGTGCGTGACGACGATCATGGTCATGCCGTCCCGGGCGAGCTGCTGCATGACTTCCAGGACCTCGTTGATCATCTCCGGGTCGAGCGCCGATGTCGGCTCGTCGAAGAGCATGACCTTCGGATCCATGGCCAGCGCCCGCGCGATCGCGACCCGCTGCTGCTGACCGCCGGAGAGCTGCGCGGGGTACTTGTCCGCCTGCTGCCCGACGCCCACCCGGTCCAGCAGGGCGCGGGCGTTCTCCTCGGCCTTCTTCTTCTCGGCCTTGCGGACCTTGACCTGTCCGAGGGTCACGTTCTCCAGCACGGTCTTGTGCGAGAAGAGGTTGAAGGACTGGAAGACCATGCCGACGTCGGCCCGCAGCCGGGCCAGTTCCTTGCCCTCCTGGGGCAGCGGCTTGCCGTCGATCGTGATCTCGCCCGAGTCAGTGGTCTCCAGGCGGTTGATGGTGCGGCACAGGGTGGACTTGCCGGACCCGGAGGGTCCGATGACCACGACGACCTCGCCGCGGGCGATCGTCAGGTCGATGTCCTGGAGCACGTGCAAAGCGCCGAAGTGCTTGTTGACGTTCTTCAGGACAACCAGGTCGCCGGTCGCGGCCTGGTCTTCCTTGGCCACCGATACTTCGGTCATCGCTTGCGGGCTCCGTCCTCCTCGGTTCTGGAGGACAGTAGTGACCGCACCCGACCTGCGTCTCCACATCTGAGGTGAATCTGAGCATCACGATCCGATAGCAATCGGACACAGCTCGTAGCAGGGGTGCGGAGGCCGCGTATCGGCCGGATAACTTCGAGTGCTCCGCAACCGGAACCCCCTTGACGCCGTCCCTCTTCATCAGCGTGACTGCACGGGGTGCACGCGCGTGCACGATTCCTATCGATGCCGGCCGTACGGCGGATGAACCGGAGGGGGCCAGGGTGAGACTGCTGCTCGTCGAGGACGACAATCATGTGGCCGCCGCGCTCTCCGCGGTCCTGGCCAGGCACGGATTCGACGTCACGCACGCCCGCAACGGCGAGGAGGCGCTGCGCGCGCTGGTCCCCGAGAGCGACGGCTTCGGGGTCGTCCTGCTCGACCTGGGCCTGCCCGACCAGGACGGCTACGAGGTCTGCGGCAAGATCCGCAAGCGCACCGCCACCCCGGTGATCATGGTGACCGCCCGCTCCGACGTCCGCTCCCGCATCCACGGCCTCAACCTCGGCGCCGACGACTACGTGGTCAAGCCGTACGACACCGGAGAACTGCTCGCCCGTATCCACGCCGTCAGCCGGCGCACCGTCCACGAGGAGGCGCCGGGGTCCGCCGACACCGTGCTGCGTCTCGGCCCCGTCCACATCGAACTGCCGACCCGCCAGGTCAGCGTGGACGGCACGGTCGTCCCGCTGACCCGCAAGGAGTTCGACCTGCTCGCCCTGCTCGCGCAGCGCCCCGGCGTGGTCTTCCGCCGCGAGCAGATCATCAGCGAGGTCTGGCGCACGAGCTGGGAGGGGACCGGCCGCACCCTGGAGGTGCACGTCGCGTCCCTGCGGGCCAAGCTGCGCCTGCCCACGCTGATCGAGACCGTACGGGGCGTCGGCTACCGCCTCGTCGCCCCCGCCGGGTAGCGGTCCCGGGTGCGCTCCCGTCTCCTTCCCCTGCTCATCATCCTGATGGCGGCCGTGCTGCTCGCCTTCGGCGTCCCGCTCGCGGTCAGCCTCGCCGGGGCCGAGCAGCAGCGGACCGTCGTCGACCGCATCGACGACACGGCCCGCTTCGCGTCGCTCGCCCAGTTCGTCGGCGACGCCCCCGAAGGCTCCCGCACCACCCCCACCGAGCGCCTGGCGACCCTGCGCTCCGAACTGATCAGCTACTACGAGGTCTACGGCATCCGGGCGGCCGTCTTCTACACCAGTCACATCCCCATGGCCAACGCTCCGACGACCTGGTTCCTCCCCCAGCGGGGCGAGGTGCGGGACGCCTTCGACGAGGCGCTGCTCAGCCGCCGCAGCCACGACCCCCAGCAGGTGTGGCCGTGGGAACGCGGCCGGCTGGTGGTCGCTTCGCCGGTCATCCGGGACGGGGACGTCGTCGCGGTCGTCGTCACCGACTCGCCGACCGGCCCGATGCGGTCACGGACGCTGCACGGCTGGCTGGTCATCGGGGCCGGCGAGATCGCCGCGATGCTGCTGGCCGTCGGCGCCGCCCTGCGGCTGACCGGCTGGGTGCTCACCCCCGTACGCGTCCTGGACGCCACCACCCACGACATCGCCACCGGCCGGCTGAAGTCCCGCGTCGCCCCGGCCGGCGGCCCCCCGGAACTCCAGCGGCTGGCCCGGTCGTTCAACGAGATGGCGGACAACGTCGAGGACGTCCTGGAGCAGCAGCGCGCCTTCGTCGCCGACGCCTCCCACCAACTGCGCAACCCGCTGGCCGCGCTGCTGCTGCGGATCGAGCTGCTCGCGCTGGAACTGCCGGAGGGCAACGCGGAGATCGCCTCGGTGCAGACCGAGGGCAAGCGACTGGCACACGTCCTGGACGACCTGCTCGACCTCGCGCTGGCCGAGCACACCCAGGCCGACCTGAGCGTCACCGACATCGGGGCGCTGACCGCGGAACGGGTCGCGGCCTGGTCGCCGACCGCCGACGCCCAAGGGGTGGGCCTGGTGGGCGACTGCCCGCCGACCACGGCCTGGGCGGACCCGGTGGCGCTCTCCAGCGCCCTGGACGCGGTCATCGACAACGCGCTGAAGTTCACCCCGGCGGGGGAGACCGTGCGGGTCGAGGTCGGCTCCCACGGCGCGGTGTCGACCGTCGTCGTCGCCGACCGCGGCCCCGGCCTCACCGACGAGGAACTGGCCCGCGTCGGCGACCGCTTCTGGCGCAGCGCACACCACCAGAACATCAAGGGCTCCGGCCTCGGCCTCTCCATCTGCCGGGCGCTGCTCGCCGCGGGCGGCGGCACCCTCGTCCACGAGCACCACGAGCCGCACGGCCTCAAGGTGACGGTCACCGTGCCCAGGACGGCGGGCGTCCCTCAGAGCTTGACGGACGCGTAGTACCGCCGGGCCCCCTCGTGCAGTCGCAGCGGATCGGTGTAGATCGCCGTGCGCAGGTCGACCAACTGGGCGGAGTGCACGTCCGCCCCGATGCCGTCCCGGCTCTCGATCACCGTCCGGGTCAGCCACTCGGTGAGCCGGGGATCCATGTCGTCCCGGGTCATCAGCAGGTTGGCCACCGCCATCGTCGGCACCACGGAGCCGTTCTGGACCGTGGGATAGGCCGTCTCCGGCATGTTCGTGGGGCGGTAGTAACGGGTCGCGCCGCCCTGCTCGTGCAGCTCGGTGACGAGCGTCTGGTCGATCGGCACGAACCGGAAGGGCGAGGTCCCCGCGATCCGCTCCAGTCCTTCCGTCGGCAGCCCGCCCGACCAGAAGAACGCGTCGAGACCGTGTCCGAGTTCCCTCGGCCCGGTGTCGATGCCGTTGGCCGCGGGCGTGATGTCCGCGCGCGGGTCGATGTCCGCGGCGCGCAGCACCCGTTCGGCGATCAGCCGCACACCCGAGTCGGGCAACCCGATGGCCACCCGCTTGCCCCGCAGGTCGGCCACGGTACGGATCTCCGAGTCGACGGGCACCACGAGCTGCACGTAGTCGTCGTACAGCCGGGCCACCCCGCGCAGCCGGCCGGCCCCGGGCCGCTCCTGGAGCTCGTACGTCTCCACCGCGTCCGCCGCCGCGATGGTGAAGTCGGCCCGGCCGCTCGCCACCTCCTCGACGTTCTCCTGCGACCCGGCGCTGGTCCGCAGCTCCACCTTCAGCCCCGGCATGTCCCGGCGCAGCTCGGTGCGGAGCAGCTCGCCGTACTTCTGATAGACCCCCGCGCGGGTGCCCGTGCTGAAGGTGATCGTCCCCCGGGGAGGGTCCTCGCCCAGCGGCAGCAGCCACCACACCAGCAGGCCGAGCACGACGGCACCGGCCGCGGCGCCCGTCAGGGCCCGGCGCCTGCCGATACGGGAGGAGAGCGTGGACATGCGCGCGATCCTGCCAGCCCGTACCGGAGCTGACCAGGGCCGGGCCCGGCCGTCCGGGACAGCGGGACGGCCGGGCCCGGCCGTCCGGGACAGCGGGGCGCGTGCCCCACGCGTGCCTCACCTGTTTCCCCACGCGTGCGCACGCGTGGGGCTCACCCGTGCCGCACCCGTTCCCCACGCGTGCCGCACCCGTTCCCCACGCGTGCGGCGCGCCCAGGTTCGCGGCCTCCGGCCTCCGGCCCCCACCCTCGGCCCCCGGTCCGCCTCAGTCGCCGACCGACGCCTCCGCGTTCGCCGTCGCCTGCGGCGCGTCCTCGGGCGCGTCGGGGCGGCGGCGGTTCCGGTCGCCGCGGCGCCGGGAGATCCGGGTCGCCACGGACTCGGTGTAGCGGGCGGTGAGCGGACCGACGACGACCAGGATCAGGACGTACGCCGTCGCGAGCGGTCCGAGCGACGGCTCGATGCCGGCCGTGACCGCGAGCCCCGCGATGACGATGGAGAACTCGCCGCGCGCCACCAGCGCGCCGCCCGCCCGCCAGCGGCCCTTGACCGAGATGCCGGACCTCCGGGCCGCCCAGTAGCCGGTGGCGATCTTCGTCCCCGCGGTGACGACGGCCAGCGCGAGGGCGGGCAGCAGCACCGGCGGGATGGACGCCGGGTCGGTGTGCAGCCCGAAGAAGACGAAGAAGACCGCGGCGAACAGGTCCCTGAGCGGGCTCAGCAGCGTGTGCGCGCCTTCCGCGACCTCACCGGAGAGGGCGATGCCGACCAGGAACGCGCCGACCGCGGCCGACACCTGGAGCTGCTGGGCCACGCCCGCCACCAGGATCGTCAGGCCCAGCACGACCAGCAGCAGCTTCTCCGGGTCGTCGCTGGAGACGAACCGGGAGATCACCCGCCCGTAGCGCACCGCCACGAACAGCACCAGACCGGCCGCGCCCAGCGCGATGGCCAGGGTGATGCTGCCGGTCATCAGGCCCGCCCCGGCCACCAGCGCGGTGACGATCGGCAGGTAGACCGCCATCGCCAGGTCCTCCAGGACCAGCACGCTCAGGATCACGGGGGTCTCGCGGTTGCCCACCCGGCCGAGATCGCCGAGCACCTTCGCGATGACGCCGGACGACGAGATCCAGGTGACGCCCGCCAGGACGACGGCGGCCACCGGGCCCCAGCCCAGCAGCAGCGCCGCCAGCGCGCCCGGCAGCGCGTTGAGCGCGCAGTCGACGAGGCCGGCCGGATAGTGCGACTTGAGGTTGGTGACGAGATCGCCGGCCGTGTACTCGAGGCCCAGCATCAGCAGCAGCAGGATGACGCCGATCTCGGCGCCGGCCGCGACGAACTCCTCACTGGCGCCGAGCGGCAGCAGGCCGCCCTCACCGAAGGCGAGACCGGCCAGCAGGTACAGCGGTATGGGGGAGAGCCGGAACCGGCCGGCGAACCGGCCGAGCAGGCCGAGACCCAGGATGATGGAACCGAACTCGATCAGCAGAACCGCGGAGTGCACCGGCTCACTCCCGACCGAGTATCGCCGCGGCGGCGTCGACGCCCTCACGCGTGCCGATGACGATCAGGGTGTCACCGCCCGCCAGCCGGAAGTCCGGCGCGGGCGAGGGGATCGCCTCCGCCCGGCGCAGCACCGCCACGACGGACGCGCCCGTGTCCGTGCGCATCCTGGTCTCGCCGAGCACCCGGCCGTTCCAGCGCGAGGTCGCGGAGACCTCGATCCGCTCGGCGACCAGGCCGAGATCGGTGGTGTACAGCAGGCTGGCGCTGTGGTGGGAGGGCTTGAGCGCGTCGATCAGCGCGCCCGCCTCCGAGCCGGTCAGCTTCAGGGACTGGGCGCAGGAGTCGGGGTCGTCGGACCGGTACACGTTCACCGTGCGGGCACCGTCGCGGTGCGCCACCACCGAGAGCTGGCGGTGTTCCCGGGTCTCCAGGTCGTACTGCACCCCGATACCCGGCAGCGGCGTCGCCCTCAGGCGTGGAGCGGACACGAGTCTTCCCCTCATTCGTCCAACGTGTTTCGTCCTACGTGTGCGGTGCGCGCCGCAGGTCAGTGACGTGGGCGCGGCGTCGCCATGCTGCCATCCGCGCGTACCGTGGCGATATGGGTGCCATGACGGATATCCGCGACCGGCCGAGGAAGGGAAGGTTGCCCCGGGCCGAGTCGTGCGGGCAATCCGGAGAGGACGGGAAGAGACCGGTGTCGCTGTTCTGGCGGATCTTCTCGCTCAACGCCGTGGGCCTGGTCGCGGCCACCGCCCTGCTGCTCGGGCCGGTCACCGTCTCCACCCCGGTCCTGCCGCACGAGGCGCTGATCCTGCTGGCCGGGCTCGTCGCGCTGCTGGCCGGCAACGCGGTCGTCCTGCGGCTCGGCCTCACCCCGCTGCGCCGCCTCGGCCGGGCCATGGCCACCGCCGACCTGCTGCGACCGGGGGCCCGCCCCGAGGTCGCCGGCCCCTCCGAGGCCGCCGAGCTGATCGCGACGTACAACACGATGCTCGACCGGCTCCAGGCCGAACGTGCCGCCGGGGCGGCCCGCGCGCTGCACGCCCAGGAGCGCGAGCGTCACCGCGTCGCCCGGGAACTCCACGACGAGGTCGGGCAGACCCTCACCGCCGTCCTCCTCCAGCTCAAGCGGGTCGCGGACCAGGTGCCGGGGGAACTGCGCGCGGAGGTGACCCTCTCCCAGGAGGCCACCCGGGCCGGGCTCGACGAGATCCGCCGCATCGCGCGCCGGCTGCGCCCCGGTGTCCTGGAGGAACTGGGCCTGGCCAGTGCCCTGCGCGCGCTCGCCACCGAGTTCGACCACCACGGGCTGGCCGTCCGCCACGACGTCCCCGGGGACCTGCCCCCGCTCACCCCGGAGGCGGAACTCGTGCTCTACCGGGTGGCCCAGGAGGGCCTGACCAACACCGCCCGGCACTCCTCTGCCGACCACGCCGGGATCACCCTGCGCAAGCTGCCCGGCGCCGTGGAACTCCTCGTCCGCGACAACGGCACCGGCGTCGGCGACGCCCCCGAGGGCGCCGGCATCAGCGGCATGCGGGAACGGGCCCTGCTGCTGGGAGCCGGCCTCTCGGTGGCACCCGGCCCCGACGGAGGCACCGACGTACGCCTGCGGGTACCCACCGCGACCGGAGGCCGCTGATGCCCGCGGCACCGCCCATCCGCGTCCTGCTCGCCGACGACCACACCCTCGTACGGCGCGGGGTGCGGCTGATCCTGGACGGCGAACCGGATCTGGAGGTGGTCGCCGAGGCCGGTGACGGCGCCGAGGCGGTCGCGGCGGCCCGCGCGACCGAGGCCGACCTCGCCGTCCTCGACGTCGCCATGCCCCGTATGACCGGCCTCCAGGCGGCCCGCGAACTCTCCCGCCGCCTGCCCGCCCTGCGCATCCTCATCCTGACGATGTACGACAACGAGCAGTACTTCTTCGAGGCGCTCAAGGCCGGGGCCTGCGGGTACGTCCTCAAATCCGTCGCCGACCGCGACCTGGTCGAGGCGTGCCGGGCCGCCGTGCGCGACGAGCCCTTCATCTACCCGGGCGCCGAGCGCGCCCTGGTCCGCGCCTACCTCGACCGCCTGCACCGCGGCGACGGCCTGCCCGAGCGGCCGATCACCGAACGCGAGGAGGAGATCCTCAAGCTCGTCGCCGAGGGCCACACCTCCAAGGAGATCGGCGAACTGCTCTTCATCAGCGCCAAGACCGTCGAACGCCACCGCGCCAACCTGCTGCAGAAGCTCGGCGTCCGCGACCGCCTGGAACTGACCCGGTACGCGATCCGGGCCGGCCTCATCGAGCCGTGACACCCCACCGAACCGCTGTGACCAGCGGTTGTCCGGGTTGTCCACAGGCGGCACGGCCACCGCCCGCGACCGCCTACCCTTGATGCCATGAGCAGCATCGACCGGAGCCAGTCCGTGGGCGGCACCCGCACATACGAGGTACGCACCTACGGGTGCCAGATGAACGTCCACGACTCCGAGCGATTGTCCGGCCTGCTGGAGGGCGCCGGTTACGTCCGCGCCCCCGAGGGCTCCGACGGCGACGCGGACGTCGTCGTGTTCAACACCTGCGCCGTGCGCGAGAACGCCGACAACAAGCTGTACGGCAACCTCGGCCGTCTCGCCCCCAGGAAGGTGAGCCGCCCCGGCATGCAGATCGCGGTCGGCGGCTGCCTGGCCCAGAAGGACCGCGACACCATCGTGAAGCGCGCCCCCTGGGTGGACGTCGTCTTCGGCACCCACAACATCGGCAAGCTGCCGGTGCTGCTGGAGCGCGCCCGCGTGCAGGAGGAGGCGCAGGTCGAGATCGCCGAGTCCCTGGAGGCGTTCCCCTCCACCCTGCCCACCCGGCGCGAGAGTGCCTACGCGGCCTGGGTCTCGATCTCCGTCGGCTGCAACAACACCTGCACGTTCTGCATCGTCCCCGCGCTGCGCGGCAAGGAGAAGGACCGTCGGCCCGGTGACATCCTCGCCGAGGTCGAGGCCCTGGTCGCCGAGGGCGTCAGCGAGATCACCCTGCTCGGGCAGAACGTCAACGCGTACGGCGCGGACATCGGCGACCGCGAGGCGTTCAGCAAGCTGCTGCGGGCCTGCGGGAAGATCGACGGCCTGGAGCGGGTCCGCTTCACCTCCCCGCACCCGCGCGACTTCACCGACGACGTCATCGCCGCCATGGCCGAGACGCCGAACGTGATGCCGCAGCTCCACATGCCGCTCCAGTCCGGCTCCGACCCGGTCCTGAAGGCGATGCGCCGCTCCTACCGCCAGGAGCGCTTCCTCGGCATCATCGAGAAGGTGCGGGCCGCCATTCCGCACGCGGCGATCACCACCGACATCATCGTGGGCTTCCCCGGCGAGACCGAGGAGGACTTCGAGCAGACCCTGCACACCCTCCGCGAGGCCCGCTTCGCGCAGGCGTACACCTTCCAGTACTCCAAGCGCCCCGGCACCCCGGCCGCCGAGATGGACGGCCAGATCCCCAAGAGCGTCGTCCAGGAGCGCTACGAGCGTCTCGTCGCCCTCCAGGAGGAGATCTCCTGGGACGAGAACAAGAAGCAGGTCGGCCGCACCCTGGAGCTGATGGTCGCCGAGGGCGAGGGCCGCAAGGACGGCGCCACCCGCCGCCTCTCCGGCCGCGCCCCCGACAACCGCCTCGTCCACTTCACCAAGCCGGACCAGGAGGTCCGCCCCGGTGACGTGGTGACGGTCGAGATCACCTACGCCGCCCCGCACCACCTCCTCGCCGAGGGTGAGGTGCTGCAGGTGCGCCGCACGCGCGCCGGTGACGCCTGGGAGAAGCGCAACGCCGCCGAACCGGCCAAGCCCGCCGGTGTGCTGCTGGGCCTGCCGAAGGTCGGCGTGCCCGCCCCGCTGCCGGTCGCGGCGAGCGGCTGCGGCTGCGACTGACCGCCCGGCCGGGGCTACGCTGCCGATCATGCTTGTCGCCGCCGCTGTCTGCCCCTGTCCGCCGCTCCTGGTTCCCGAGGTCGCCGCCGGGGCCGCCCCCGAGCTGGCCGCCGCGCGCGCCGCCTGCGCGGACGCGCTCGGGGTGCTCGCCGCCGCCCGGCCCGACCGGCTCGTGGTCGTCGGCCCGCTGGAGAGCGAAGGGTCACGGACGTACCCGTCCGGAGCGCGGGGCACGTTCTGCGGCTTCGGCGTACCCGTCGACGTGTGCCTCGGCGCGGACACCGGAGCGGGGGCCCGAGCCGAGGGCGCCGGGGCCGGGGCGGAGCTGCCGTACGGGCTCGCCGTCGGTGCCTGGCTGCTTCAGCGCACGCAGTGGGCGGTCGCCCCGGTCGAGGGCCTCGGCGTGGGGGACGGCCTCACCGCCGAGCGCTGCGCGGCGCTCGGGCGCGGCCTCACCGAGGACGCCGGCCGGGTGGCGATGCTCGTTCTGGGCGACGCGAGCGCCTGCCGCACGCTCAAGGCCCCCGGCTACCTCGACGAGCGGGCCGCCCCCTTCGACGCGGAGATCGGGCGGGCGCTGGGCGCGGCCGACCTGACCGCCCTGCACGCGCTGGACGCGGAACTGGCCCGGGAGCTGAAGGTGTCCGGACGCGCCCCTTGGCAGACGCTCGCGGGCGCGGCGGACGGCGCCGGACTCGGCGGCACGCTGCTGTACGAGGACGCGCCCTACGGAGTCGGTTACGTGGTGGCCGCCTGGTCATAGGTGGTGGCGCCGGGCACAGGTACGACGGCGGACGGCGGCGGAGCACGCCCGCTCCGCCGCCGTCCGCCGTCGTACCGGGCGCCGCCCCGGTCAGCCGGCCGGGGGCACCGGGCCGGACGGCGGGGTGCTGCCCGGCGTGCCGCCGCCGGGACCGGAACCGGGGCCCTCCTGGTGCGCGAGACGGTCCATGGCGTCCTTGGCCTTGCCCGTACCGGTCTGGATCCGGTCGCTGTACTTGCCCTTGGTCTTCTCGTCGACGGTCTTCGCCGCCCGGTCGAGTCCGTGCTGGATCTTGTCCCCGTGCTGCTGCGCGAGGTCCGAGACCTTGCCTTTCGCCGGGCCGAGCTTGGCCTTCAAGTTGTCCAGGAGACCCATGGTCCACCTTCCTCGCGGGCGGTTACCTGCGGGCGCCCTCGCCGGCCTCGTTGTCGACGGCTTCCCCGGCGGACTGCTGCTTGGGGATCTCGACAGCGTCGGACTCGGCGCCACCGGCGGCTTCCGCCGCCGTCGGCTCCACGGTCTCCCCGGCCCCGTCCGGCTTCCGCACCGGCGCCGGCTCCCCGGCCCGGGTCCCGGCCTCGGCGGCCGCCGCGTCGGCCGGCGCCTCGGCGGTCTTCGCCTCGACAGCCGGGGCCTCGGCGCCCCGAGTTTCCTCCGTGGTCTTCGACCTCCGAAGAAGCCGTGCAAAAACGCCCATATCAACTCCATAACCGTACTCGTGCGGGCCAGTTCCCGCGTCGCCCGGTGCGTCCGTCTGCGCGACCCGGGCCGCCGTCTCCGTGCTCCGGAGACGGGAACCTCGCAACGGGCAACGACCCCGCGAGCGCGACGTCACGCAACCCGTTCGAGAGCGCGTCCGGAGGTTTGCGAGACTGGGGCGGTGAGCAGCGCACCTTCCGCCCCCCGCGTCATCGCCGTCGTCGGACCGACCGCGGCCGGAAAATCCGATCTGGCCGTCTTCCTGGCCCAGCGGCTCGGCGGCGAGGTCGTCAACGCCGATTCCATGCAGCTCTACCGCGGGATGGACATCGGCACCGCCAAGCTGACGCCCGAGGAGCGCGCGGGGGTCCCGCACCACCTCCTGGACATCTGGGACGTGACCGTCGCCGCCTCCGTGGCCGAGTACCAGCGGCTCGCGCGGGAGCGGATCGACGCCCTGCTGGCAGCGGGCCGCCGGCCGGTCCTCGTCGGCGGCTCCGGCCTCTACGTGCGCGGGGCCGTCGACAAGATGGAGTTCCCCGGCACCGACCCCGAGGTCAGGGCCCGGCTGGAGGAGGAACTCGCACTGCGTGGCTCCGGGGCGCTGCACGCCCGCCTGACCGCGCTGGACCCGGCGGCCGGGCGGGCCATCCTGCCCGGCAACGGCCGCCGTATCGTCCGCGCCCTGGAGGTGATCGAGATCACCGGCAAACCCTTCACCGCCAACCTCCCCGGCCACGACTCGGTCTACGACACCGTGCAGATCGGCGTCGACGTGGCCCGCCCGGAACTGGACGACCGCATCGCGCGCCGCGTCGACCGCATGTGGGAGGCCGGGCTCGTCGAAGAAGTCAGCGCACTCCAGGCGCAGGGGTTGCGCGAGGGGCGTACGGCGTCGCGCGCGCTCGGCTACCAGCAGGTGCTCGCCGCGCTCGCCGGCGAGTGCACTCTCCAGGAGGCCCGGGACGAGACCGTCCGCGCCACCAAACGCTTCGCGCGCCGTCAGGATTCGTGGTTCAGGCGGGATCCGCGGGTGCACTGGTTGAGTGGGGCCGCGGCGGATCTGAGGGAACTTCCGGGGCTCGCGTTGTCGTTGGTCGAACGACCGGTTACAGCCTGATCACGTCATGGCATCGGGACGCCCCGGCCGTCATCGCGGCCTCCGGGGGCGTGCCATCATCGAGCTTCGATCGACCAAGTGGAGTCCAAGTGGGGAGGGCGCGTGGCGATGGAGGCCGGCCCTCGCGACACCGTGCCCAGTACCGGGCACGACGCTGTCGGACGCGGTGAAGCGGAATCCGCCGGAGACCGTCTGAGCCCGGACGGACCCGACGAGACGCGCGGCGGTGTGACGGCCGACGGACCCGAGCCCGGCGAGCTGTACCTGGCCGGCGAAGAGGTCGAGGTCGAGCTGCGCCCGCAGCGCCGGCTCCGCCTGTGGCAGCTCGCGCCCATCGTCTGCCTGGCCGCGGTCGGCTCCCTGATGTTCGCCTTCCCGCTCGCCTTCGACTTCGGCGACAGCGGCGCGGTGATCGCCATGCTGGGGCTGCTGATCTGCTCCTGCGCGGCCGGCTGGGGCATGATGGCCGCCCGCCGGGTGGGCCACACCTGGCCCGGCCTGCCCCCGCGCGGCTCCGGCCGCCGCCCCGACTGGCGGGTGGTCCTCGGCTACGTCGTGGTGGTCGCCGCGGTGATCGTCCTGGCCGTGTGGCGCGTGGCGCGCCTGCGCGGCTGACCCGCCCGCCCCCCATCCGCCGCGGCAGCCTGTGCGCGCCCCCCGTCCGTCGCGGCGGCCCGCGCGGCTCGTACCCCTCCCGCCGGACCGGCCGCGCCGCGCCGACCCCGTACGATCGAGGAATGAGCACGCGGATCGCCTTCCTCAAGGGTCACGGGACCGAGAACGACTTCGTGATCGTGCCGGACCCGGAGAACGCCGTCGACCTGCCGCCCGCCGCCGTCGCCGCCCTGTGCGACCGCCGCGCGGGCATCGGCGGTGACGGACTGCTGCACGTCGTGCGGTCCGCCGCGCACCCCGAGGCCCGCCACCTGGCGGCCGAGGCCGAGTGGTTCATGGACTACCGCAACGGCGACGGCTCGATCGCCGAGATGTGCGGCAACGGCGTGCGGGTCTTCGCGCGCTACCTCCAGCACGCCGGGTACGCGACCGAGGGCGACCTCGCCGTCGCCACCCGCGGCGGCGTGAAGAGCGTCCACCTCGCCAAGGCCGCATCGCACGCCGGTTCCGCCGCGGGCGACATCACCGTCGGCATGGGCCGGGCGGTGCTTCCCGAGGGGGACGTCACGGTGAGCGTGGGCGAGCGCGACTGGCCCGCGCGGAACGTGAACATGGGCAACCCGCACGCCGTCGCCTTCGTGGCCGACCTCGCGCACGCCGGCGACCTGCGCTCCCCGCCGCCGTTCCAGCCGGCCGCCGCCTACCCGGACGGCGTCAACGTCGAGTTCGTCGCCGACCGCGGCCCCGGGCACGTGGCGATGCGCGTGCACGAGCGCGGCGTCGGCGAGACCCGCTCGTGCGGCACGGGCGCCTGCGCCGTCGCCGTCGCCGCCGCCCGCCGGGACGGCGCCGACCCGGCCGTGACCGGGGCCCCGGCGACGTACCGGGTCGACCTGCCGGGCGGCACGCTCGTGATCACCGAGCGGCCCGACGGCGAGATCGAGATGACCGGCCCCGCGGTGATCGTCGCCGAGGGGGAGATCGACGCGGAGTGGCTGGCAGGTGCCGCCGGGTGAGCCCGGGTCCGGCCTTCGACACTCCGC
The DNA here is from genome assembly GCF_039542605.1 of Streptomyces ziwulingensis. Classification (NCBI taxonomy): domain Bacteria; kingdom Bacillati; phylum Actinomycetota; class Actinomycetes; order Kitasatosporales; family Streptomycetaceae; genus Streptomyces; species Streptomyces ziwulingensis. The sequence continues at coordinate 105,184 of NZ_BAABIG010000080.1, read as the reverse complement.
ACGGAAACGTAAACCTGGCGAGCATCCCTCGAATGGGTGATCCGTTTCACGCTCGACGAGAGGCGGTCAGGCGTACGTGATGGGCTCGATAGCATCAAGCACCGGCCCGGACGGAGGATTGACACCGCCCCCCGAGCGGTGTCCGCCTCGGCGCGCCCCGTCCACCGGTCCACGCAGCCGGAGGTGCCCATGAACGCGGAGGCCGCGAAACCAGCGAGCCCAGGTCCCGTGCCGCCCGCGACCGCCGTCGCCGTCACGCCGACAGCGCCCCGCCGCAAGGCCCGCCCCCGGCTCGATCTGCGCCGTCTCGGCCGGGCCGCGCTGCTCGGCCCCGCCGCCCGCGACCGGCTGCCCGACGCCATCGGCCACGTCGTGGAGGCGCACCGCGCCCACTATCCCGACGCCGCCATCGACTCCCTGCGCCGCGCCTATGTGCTGGCCGAGTCCTCGCACCGCGGCCAGACGCGCAAGAGCGGCGAGCCCTACATCACCCACCCGCTCGCGGTCACCCTCATCCTCGCCGAACTCGGCGCCGAGACCACGACGCTGACCGCCTCCCTCCTGCACGACACCGTCGAGGACACCGACGTCACCCTCGGCCAGGTCGGGAAGGAGTTCGGCGAGGAGGTCCGCTACCTCGTCGACGGCGTGACCAAGCTGGAGAAGGTCGACTACGGCGCCGCCGCCGAACCCGAGACCTTCCGCAAGATGCTCGTCGCCACCGGCAACGACGTCCGGGTGATGTCGATCAAACTCGCCGACCGGCTGCACAACATGCGCACTCTCGGCGTCATGCGCCAGGAGAAGCAGGAACGCATCGCCAAGGTGACCCGGGACGTCCTCATCCCGCTCGCCGAACGGCTCGGCGTCCAGGCGCTCAAGACCGAGCTGGAGGACCTCGTCTTCGCGGTCCTGCACCGCGAGGAGTACCGGCACACCCAGGAGCTGATCACCGAGAACGCCGCCCGCGCGGACGACCCGCTCGACCGGGCCGCCGACCAGGTGCGCGCCGTGCTCCGCGAGGCCGACATCCCCGCGGAGGTCCTGATCCGGCCCCGCCACCTCGTCTCGCTGCACCGCGCGGGCCGCAAACGGGGCCGGCTGCGCGGCGCCGACTTCGGCCGCCTGCTGGTCCTGGTGCAGGAGGACGCCGACTGTTACGCCGTCCTCGGCGAGCTGCACACCTGTATGACGCCCGTGGTCTCGGAGTTCAAGGACTTCATCGCCGTTCCCAAGTTCAACCTGTACCAGTCGCTGCACACCGCCGTGGCCCGCGAGGACGACGGCCAGGTCGTCGAGGTCCTCATCCGCACCCACCAGATGCACAAGGTCGCCGAGGCGGGAGTGGTCGCCCTCGGCAACCCCTACGCGGCCCCCGAGGAGCAGTCCGCGGGCGACGGCGAGCGCGTCGACCCCACCCGCCCCGGCTGGCTCTCCCGCCTCCTCGACTGGCAGCGGGCCGCCCCCGACCCCGACACCTTCTGGTCGACCCTGCGCGAGGACCTGGCCCAGGACCGCGAGATCACCGTCTTCCGGCCGGACGGCGGCAGCCTGGGCCTGCCCGAGGGCGCCACCTGCGTGGACGCCGCGTACGCGCAGTACGGCGAGGACGCGCACGCCGCCATCGGCGCCCGCGTCAACGGCCGGCTGGCCACCCTGAGCACCGTCCTGCGCGACGGCGACACGGTGCAGCTCCTGATGGGGCAGGACCCCGCCTCCGAGCCCTCCCGGGAGTGGCTGGAGCACGCCCACACCCCGGGTGCCCGGATCGCCATCCAGCGCTGGCTCACCGCCCACCCGGACCACGACGACACCCTGCGGGACGAGCGGCGGGGCGACACCACGCGTGCGGACGACTCCGTACGCGGCGGCACCCGGGACGGGAACGCCGGCGGGGACGGGAGCGGTGCCGGCCCGTCCGCCGACGCACGGCTGGTGGAACACCGCACCACCGAGGCGGCCACCGGCTCCTGGGCCGCCGCCGCCGTCCTCGTCGACCCGCCCGGCGCCACCGTACGGCTGGCCGGCTGCTGCACCCCCGTACCGCCCGACGAGGTCACCGGTTTCGCCGTGCGCGGGGGAGTGGTGACCGTGCACCGCGCTCAGTGCCCGGTGGTGGACCGCATGAAGAGCGCGGGGCGTACGGAGGTCGGGGTGCGCTGGGGCGACACCGCCGGGTGCCGGGTCACGCTCTTCGCCGAGTCGTTCGTCCGTCCGCATCTGCTGGCCGATCTCACCGAGGCGATGGCCTCGGAGGGCGCCGAGATCGTCTCCGCGACCGTCGAACCCCCGGACCGGCAGCGCGTCCGCCACACGTACACCGTGGAGCTGCCGGACGCCGCGCACCTGCCCACCCTCATGCGCGCCATGCGGAACGTGGCCGGCGTGTACGACGTGAACCGCGCGCAGCCGCAGACGTCCGGCGGCTGAGCCGGTCACGGGAGGGCGCGGACGTTCGGGCGGGCCGGGCGCGGAACGGTTCGGGTGCGCCGGGCGCGGGACCCGTTCGGGTGCGCCGGGCCTGGGACCCGTTCGGGTGCGCCGGGCGCGCGCCGCCGCCGTCGCGCCCGCGCCCGCTGATAGCCGTGGGGCATGCCGCACACCCCCCGCACTCCTCACCCCCCGACCTCCCGCCCGCGGGCGAGGCCGCGGCGGCTGCGGGCAGCCGCGCTGCTCGCCCCGGCCGTCTCCGTCTGCCTGATCGCCGCGAGCGCCCCGCCGTCCCCGCTGGGCGTCGGCGACCGCCTCTTCCCGCACCTGGGGAATCCGGGTTACGACGTGGCGGCGTACGACCTGTCGTTCACCTACTCCGGCAGCAACACGAAGCCGCTCCGGGCCGTCACCACGATCGACGCCAGGATCACGGCCGACCTGGACCGGATCAACCTGGACTTCGCCCACGGCACCGTCGACTCCGTGACGGTGGACGGCGAGCCGGCCGCGTTCACCACCGCGGGAGAGGACCTGGTCGTCACGCCGGCGGACCCGCTGGACGAGGACGACCGGACCCGGATCACCGTGCGGCACACCAGCGATCCCGCCTCCCCAGAGGGACGCGAGGGCGGCTGGGTGCGCACCGCGGACGGCCTCGTCATGGCCAACCAGGCCGACGCCGCCCACCTGGTCTTCCCGTGCAACGACCACCCCTCCGACAAGGCGTACTTCACCTTCCGGATCACCGCGCCCGACGGTCACACGGTCGTCGCGAGCGGCCTCCCCGCCGACCGGGCCGACCGGGCCGACCGGGCCGACCGGGCCGACCAGGACGGCCGGGCCGACGGTGCGACCACCTGGACGTACCGCACCCGGCACCCCATGGCCACCGAACTCGCCCAGGTCTCCCTCGGCCGGACCACGGTCCTGCGCCGCACCGGCCCGCACGGACTCCCCGTGCGCGACGTCGTGCCCACGCGGTACCGCGAGGCCGTCGAACCCTGGCTGGAGAAGACTTCCGGCCACATCTCCTGGATGGAGCGCAAGGTCGGCCCCTACCCGTTCGAGACGTACGGCCTGCTGATGGCCGACGCCGACACCGGCTTCGCACTGGAGACCCAGACGCTCTCCCTCTTCGAGCGGAGACTGTTCACCGAGCCCGCGTACCCGGAGTGGTACGTCGAGACGATCATGGTGCACGAGCTGGCCCACCAGTGGTTCGGCGACAGCGTGAGCCCCCGCACCTGGTCCGACCTGTGGCTCAACGAGGGCCACGCCACCTGGTACGAGGCCCTCTACGCCGAGGAGAAGGCCGACAAGCCCCTCGCGGCGCGGATGAAGGCCGCCTACGGCGCCTCCGACCGCTGGCGCGCCACCGGCGGACCGCCCGCCGAGCCCAAGGTGCCCGAGCCCGGCCGCAGGACCGGCATCTTCCGGCCCAACGTCTACGACGGCTCCGCGCTGGTGCTCTACGCGCTGCGCCAGGAGATCGGCCGCCCGGCCTTCGAGTACCTGGAGCGGATCTGGGTGACCCGCCACAAGGACGGCGTGGCGTCCACCAGCGACTTCATCCGGCTCGCCGCCGAGGTGAGCGGCCGTGACCTGGACGGCTTCTTCCAGGCGTGGCTGTACGGGGAGAAGACGCCGCCGATGCCGGGCCACCCGGACTGGAAGCCCACGAGGACGGACGCCGAACCCGCGCCCGGTTCCACACCGGCCCCGAACCAGTGACCCACGGGTACTGAACCGGTGGCGCCCGGGTAATAAGCCAGTGACGAGACGCCTCGTACCGTGCGACCATTTTCCGGTCGGCGCGGCGCGGGCACGGGAATCCTCCGGAGGGCTCACGCGTTGTGACTGATGACGCGGGAACCGCGTCGCGCGGTATCCGTTTCCCGGACAGTAAAGGATCCAATGACCTCCTCCTCTTCTTCCCAGGACACCAAACGCCTCGCGCAGAGCCACCCCGAGGGTCTTCGGGCCGATGCCCTGATGGAAGAGGACGTCGCCCGGAACCACCCCGCGGACGGAGGGTGGGACGGCGACCAGTTCGACCGCTCCGAGCGCGCGGCCCTGCGCCGCGTCGTGGGTCTCTCCACCGAACTGGAGGACGTCACCGAGGTCGAGTACCGCCAGCTCCGCCTGGAGCGGGTCGTCCTCGTCGGCGTCTGGACCACGGGAACGGCCCGGGACACGGAGAACTCCCTCGCCGAGCTGGCGGCCCTCGCGGAGACCGCGGGCGCCCTCGTGCTCGACGGCGTGGTCCAGCGCCGTGACAAGCCGGACGCCGCCACGTACATCGGCTCCGGCAAGGCCGAGGAGCTGCGCGACATCGTCGCCGAGACCGGCGCGGACACCGTCATCTGCGACGGTGAGCTGAGCCCCGGCCAGCTCATCCAGCTCGAAGACGTCGTCAAGGTCAAGGTCATCGACCGGACCGCCCTGATCCTGGACATCTTCGCCCAGCACGCCAAGTCCCGGGAGGGCAAGGCGCAGGTCGCGCTCGCGCAGATGCAGTACATGCTGCCGAGGCTGCGCGGCTGGGGCCAGTCGCTGTCCCGGCAGATGGGTGGTGGCCGCGGCGGCCTGGCGACCCGCGGTCCCGGTGAGACCAAGATCGAGACGGACCGGCGCCGCATCCGCGAGAAGATGGCGAAGATGCGCCGGGAGATCGCGGAGATGAAGACCGGCCGCGAGATCAAGCGCCAGGAGCGCCGGCGCAACAAGGTGCCTTCGGTCGCCATCGCCGGTTACACCAACGCCGGCAAGTCCTCCCTGCTCAACCGCCTCACCGGCGCGGGCGTACTGGTCGAGAACTCGCTGTTCGCGACCCTCGACCCGACCGTGCGCCGGGCCGAGACACCGAGCGGGCGGCTGTACACCCTGGCCGACACCGTCGGTTTCGTCCGGCACCTGCCGCACCACCTGGTCGAGGCGTTCCGCTCCACCATGGAGGAGGTCGGCGACTCCGACCTGATCCTGCACGTGGTGGACGGCTCGCACCCGGTCCCGGAGGAGCAGCTCGCCGCCGTACGCGAGGTGATCAGGGACGTCGGCGCCATCGACGTACCCGAGCTGGTCGTGATCAACAAGGCCGACCTGGCCGATCCGGAGGTCCTCCAGCGGCTGCTGCGGGTCGAGAAGCACTCGATCGCCGTCTCCGCCCGCACGGGCCTCGGCATCGACGAACTTCTCGCCCTGATCGACCACGAGCTGCCCCGCCCGTCGGTCGAGATCGAGGCGCTCGTCCCGTACACGCACGGCAAGCTGGTCGCGCGCGCCCACGACGAGGGCGAGGTGCTCTCCGAGGAGCACACCCCCGAGGGCACCCTGCTCAAGGTGCGGGTCCACGAGGAACTCGCGGCGGAACTCACGCCGTACGTCCCCGCCCCGCTCGGCTGACCGCGGTGAACGCCCGAGGGCCCGTCTCCGGCCGGAGACGGGCCCTCGGGCCGCAGATGCCGGTCCAGCCGGTCCTGCCCGCCTTGCCGCTCGGCGTCACTGACCGGCGAACTTCTCACTGACCGAGTCGTAGACATCCTTGGCCACCTCGCCCAGCCGGGGACCGGCCAGCCAGCCCGCCGAGACCGGGCCGATCGAGGTGTTGGACACCAGCGCCGGTTCACCGTCCGGACCCGCCGCGATCCAGCCGCCGCCGGACGAACCACCGGTCATGGTGCAGCCGATGCGGTACATCGTCGGGTCGGCCTTGTCGAGCGACAGCCGGCCCGGCTCGTCCTCGCACCGGTACAGCTTCTGACCGTCGTACGGTGCGCCGGCCGGGTAGCCGATCGCCTCGATCCCCTTCACCTTGGGCACCGCGGGCGCGTTGAAGTCCACCGGCAGCGCCGCGCCGACCGTCTCCTCCAGCGACTTGCCGCCGGTGCCCTCCTCCGGCGTCACATGGATGACGGCGAAGTCGTACGAGGCGCCGTCGCCGCCCGTCGCGCCGCCCTGCGCGATCCACTGGTCCGAGGTCTGCGCCCCGTCTCCCCACCAGACACCGTAGGGAGCGATCTGCTCCCTCGTGGCGGTCTCCAGCGCCGTGTTCGACATCCCCGCGTCGTTGTACGACGGCACGAACGCGATGTTGCGGTACCAGCCGCCGTCCTTGCCCGCGTGCACACAGTGGCCGGCCGTCCACACCAGGTTGGACTTGCCGGGGTTGGCCGGGTCCTCGACCACGGTCGCGGAGCAGACCATCGAGCCCTCGGGGGAGTCGAAGAGCAGCTTGCCCGCCGTGGCCGCGCTGTCGTGGTACTTGGGTGCCAGGGCCGCCGCCTCGACCGGCCGGGGCTCCGGGTCGGTGACGCCCTGGTCACCGGAGAGGTCGTTCTCGGTGACCTCCTGGTCCGGCTCCTCGGCCTCCCGCATACGGTCGGGGTCCCACAAATCCTCGATGATCGGGTTGACGAAGTCCTGCGCCTCGCGCAGCCAGTCGTCCTTGTCCCAGTCCTTCCAGGCGCCGTCCCGCCACTTGTCGACGTCGATCCCGTGTTCCCTGAGCTTGTCCTTGAGGTGGTCCGGGATCTTGATGCCGCCGGTGCCGTCGGCCGCCGCGGAGGCCGAGGCGTTGGCGTCGTCACCCGCCTCGGCACCCCCCGAGTCGCAGGCGGTGGCGGTGAGGACCAGCGCCGACACCAGCGCGATCGCGGCCGGTACGGCGGAGGTCCGACGCCGCCCGCCCCCTCGTCCGCGAGTGGTGAACGACGGCCGTATGGATCGCATGGTGTGCACTCCCCCTGCTGTGAACGTGCGTGGTGCCGGTGCCACGACCTCACCCGTACGGTGCCGGGTTCGGCCGGCCTGAGGCGGTCCTGGAACGGCATCACACACTATGCGCTCGCTGTGGGGGACTTCCCACGGAACGGCAACGGTTACGTCACGGCAAGGATCTTGAGGAAGCCCGTAACCCGTCGAACGGCCGGAGGTTGGTAGCGGTGGCGTTCAAGGACAGGGAGCCGTGGCCGGCTCCGCGTACGGGGAGCCGACGGCCGAGAGGACGTGGCCCCGCGCGGCGTGGCCGCCCGTCACCCCTCGCCCCTCGACGTGCCGCACCCGCATCACATCCCCTCATCAAGGACCGACCGTGCGCGACCTCCCCCCACCTGCACTTCCCCTTCATGAACTCTCCCCCTGTGAACTCCCCCCGCATGGAGATGCCGTCCCCTCGCCGCCACCGGGTCTCACCGAGACGCGCGCGGCGCGCGAGACGCGTCCCGAGGAAGCCGGGACCGTGCCGCGGCAGCAGCGAACGGACGCGTACGCCGGGCAGGTCGCCCGGACCCGCCGCGGCCGGCCCGCGCCCGGGGCCGCCGACGCGGCCGCGCAGGCCGCCGCCGCGGAGAACCTGCTGCGCTGCTGGGCCCGCGAGACCGATGCCCCCGCCCCGGCCGACGGTCTCCTCCGCATCCCCCTGCCCGCCAGCGGGACGGCCCTGGTCGTTCCGGTACGTCACTGGTCGCCGACCGGATGGCACCGTTTCGGCGCGCCGAGGCTGGCGGACGCGCCCGAACCGGCCCCGCCGGCGGACGCGGTGACCGTCGCTGCGCTCCTCGCCCGGGAGTCGCCCGCCGGCCCGGACCACGCGGGCACCGACCTCGTCGCCCGGGTCGCCGACTCCGTCCGGCGCACCGGGGCCTTCATCCGCGACCGCCGGGACAGGCCCGCAGGCCCACACGATCTCTTCCTCACCGCCGAACAGTCCCTCGTCCTGGGCCACCCCTTGCACCCGGCCCCGAAGAGCCGCGAGGGGCTCTCCGAGACCGAGGGACGCCTGTACTCGCCCGAGTCGCGCGGCTCCTTCGCCCTGCACTGGATGGCTGTCTCCCCGTCGGTGCTCGCGACCGACTCCGCCTGGACCGAGCGCGGGCGACCCGTCCCGGCTCACCGGCTCACCGGACGGCTCGGCCCGGCGAGCGACTCGCTGCCGGACGGTTACGCCCTGCTCCCGCTGCACCCGTGGCAGGCTCGCGAGCTGCGTCACCGGCCGGCGACCGAGGCCCTGTTGGACGCCGGCCTGCTGCGCGACCTCGGCACCCGCGGCAGCCCCTGGTACCCCACCTCCTCTCTCCGCACCGTCCACCGCACAGCCGCCCCGGCCATGCTCAAACTCTCCCTGGGCCTGCACATCACCAACAGCCGTCGCGAGAACCTCCGCAAGGAACTCCACCGCGGTGTCGAGGTCCACCGACTCCTGCGCGGTGGCCTCGCCGGGCAGTGGCGGGCCGCCCACCCCGGGTTCGACATCGTCCGCGACCCCGCCTGGCTGGCCGTCGACGGGCCGGACGGAGAGCCCCTGCGGGGACTCGACGTCCTCATCCGGCACAACCCCTTCCTCCCCTCGGACGACGTCTCCTGCGTCGCCGCGCTGGTGGCGCCCCGGCCTCGCGTGCCGGGGGCGGACGCCGCACCCGCCGGCCCCCGGTCCCACCCGCCGGGGGAGGGCAGCGCGGGCGACGGCGCCTGGCTCGCCGCCCCCTCGCGGTCGCGCCTGGCCGAGACCGTCACGCGCCTTGCCGAGCGGACCGGACGGCCGTGCGAGGCCGTCGCCGTGGAGTGGTTCCTCCGCTACCTCGAACAGGTCGTGCGACCCGTGCTCTGGCTGGACGGCGAAGCGGGGATCGCCCTGGAGGCACACCAGCAGAACACCCTCGTCCTCCTGGATTCCGACGGCTGGCCGGCAGGCGGCCGCTACCGCGACAACCAGGGTTACTACTTCCGCGAATCCCGGCGGGACGAGCTGGCCGCCCGGCTGCCCGGCATCGGCGTCCTCAGCGACACGTTCGTCTCCGACGAGATCGCCGACGAGCGGTTCGCCTACTACCTCGCCGTCAACAACGTGTTCGGTCTCGTCGGCGCTTTCGGTTCCCAGCGCCTCGCCGACGAGCACCTCCTGCTCGGCGCCCTCCGCCGCTTTCTCGGCGCGGCGGCCGGCGGACCGCGTCGGCTGTGCGGCGGGCTGCCGGCCAGGCTGCTCGACTCACCCACCCTGCGCTGCAAAGCCAACCTGCTGACCCGGCTGCACGGCCTCGACGAACTCGTCGGACCCGTCGACACCCAGTCCGTCTACGTCACCATCACCAACCCCCTCCACCGCTGATCCGCCCGGCCCGAGGACGCCCGACGACGCCCGACGACGCCCGACGACGCCCGACGACGCCCGACGACGCCCGAGGACGCCCGAGGACCTGCCGGTGCCGGCTCCGATTCACCCCGGACACCCTGGACACCCAGCCCATCGAGCCGATCCGGCCCATCGAGCCGATCCGGCCGATCCGGCCCACCCGCCCATCTCGACCTCCGGAGCGGAGCGAATACGTGCCTTCCACTTCCACGGGCATCCATGTGGTCCATGGCGGAACCGCCCCGGAGGCGCCGCACCCCGGGCGGCCGGCGGCGCGAACCGGTGACGATCCGCTGGACGGCGTCGCAAGCTGGGGCCCCACCGTCACGCCCGTAGGTGTGTTCCGCCTCGTTCCCGTTCGGGTGGAACAGGATCTGCCGCTGCTCAGCCGCTGGATGAACGACGCAGCGGTCGCCAGGTGGTGGGCACTGACCGGACCGCGGAGCGTGACCGAGGAACATGTCCGCGCCCAGCTCGACGGCGACGGGAGCAGCGTCCCGTGCCTGGGGGTGCTGGACGGCGTCCCGATGAGCTACTGGGAGGTCTACCGGGCCGATCTCGACCCACTGGCGCTGCACTGTCCGGTCCTGCCGCACGACACCGGTCTCCATCTCCTCATCGGCGCGGCCGGCGACCGCGGCCGCGGGCTCGGTGGCACCTTGCTCCGGGCCGTGGCCGACCTGGTCCTGGACCGCAGACCCGGATGCGCCCGCGTCCTCGCGGAGCCCGACCTCCGCAACACCCCGTCGGTCGCCGCCTTCCTCGACGCCGGCTTCCGGTACTCGGTCGAGATCGCCCTGCCGGACAAGCCCGCCGCCCTCATGATCCGTGACCGCTCCCTCCGCGCCCTGCTGTAGAGCAGCACCGCCGCGACACCATCACTCCCACTCCCGGTACGCCGCCCGCGCCGCTCGCACGGCCCTCACCACCCCCCTCACCACCTCCCGCACCACCTCTCGCACTCCCTCCCGCGCTCCCTCCCGACCGAGTCCGAAGCCCCGGTCCCGGCTCCGAGTGTCAGTCCCGGGCCGTAGGGTGGTCGGGCTATGACGAAGCCCTCACTCCCCGAACTCCTGCATGCTGCCGTCACCGCCGTCGGCGGCACGGAGCGTCCCGGCCAGGTGGCCATGGCCGAAGCCGTCACGGAGGCGATCGACGACGGTTCCCACCTGTTGGTCCAGGCCGGCACCGGCACCGGCAAGTCGCTGGGTTACCTGGTGCCCGCGCTGGCCCACGGGGAGCGAGTGGTCGTCGCGACCGCGACGCTCGCCCTGCAGCGCCAGCTCGTGGAGCGCGACCTGCCGCGCACGGTGGACGCGCTGCACCCGCTGCTGCGCCGCCGCCCGGAGTTCGCGATGCTCAAGGGCAGATCGAACTACCTGTGTCTGCACCGACTCCACGAGGGCGTCCCGCAGGACGAGGAGGAGGGCCTCTTCGACCAGTTCGAGGCCGCCGCCCCCACCAGCAGACTGGGGCAGGACCTCCTGCGGATGAAGGACTGGGCGGACGAGACGGAGACCGGCGACCGCGACGACCTCACGCCCGGTGTCTCGGACCGGGCCTGGGCGCAGATCTCGGTGTCGTCCCGGGAGTGCCTGGGCGCCTCGAAGTGCGCGTACGGCGCCGAGTGCTTCGCCGAGATGGCCCGTGAGCGGGCCAAGCTCGCCGAGGTCGTGGTCACCAATCACGCGCTGCTCGCCATCGACGCCATCGAAGGCGCTCCGGTTCTCCCGCAGCACGAGGTGCTGATCGTCGACGAGGCGCACGAGCTGGTCTCCCGGGTCACCGGCGTCGCCACCGGCGAACTCACCCCCGGCCAGGTCAACCGCTCGGTACGCCGGGCCGCGAAGCTCGCCAACGAGAAGGCCGCCGATCAGTTGCAGACGGCCGCGGAGGGCTTCGAGCGGATCATGGAGCTGGCCCTGCCCGGCCGTCTGGAGGAGATTCCGGAGGACCTCGGCTACGCGCTGGCGGCCCTGCGCGACGCCTGCCGGACGGTGATCTCGGCCATCGGCGCGACCCGCGACAAGTCCGTATCGGACGAGGACGCGGTCCGTAAGCAGGCGCTCGCCTCCGTGGAGAACGTCCACGACGTGGCGGAGCGCCTGGTGAACGGCTCCGAGTGGGATGTCGTCTGGTACGAGCGGCACGACCGCTTCGGCGCCTCCCTGCGTGTCGCACCCATGTCGGTGTCCGGGCTGCTGAGGGAGAAGCTGTTCACCGACCGCTCGGTCGTCCTCACCTCGGCGACCCTGAAGCTCGGCGGCGACTTCAACGGAGTCGGTGCCTCCCTGGGGCTGTCCCCGGAAGGCACGGAGGGCGACGACGTCCCCCGGTGGAAGGGCATCGACGTCGGCTCGCCGTTCGACTACGGCAGGCAGGGCATCCTCTACGTCGCCAAGCACCTGGCGCGCCCCGCCCGGGACGGCGACCGCTCCGACATGCTCAACGAACTCACGGAGCTGATCCAGGCCGCCGGGGGCCGGACCCTGGGCCTCTTCTCGTCCATGCGGGCGGCCCAGCTCGCGGCCGAGGACCTGCGCTCCCGCATCCCCGAGTACCCGATCCTCCTCCAGGGCGAGGAGACGCTCGGTGAGCTGATCAAGAATTTCGCCGCCGACCCGAAGACCTGTCTGTTCGGCACCCTCTCCCTCTGGCAGGGGGTCGACGTCCCCGGGACCGGCTGCCAGCTCGTCGTCATGGACAAGATCCCGTTCCCGCGCCCCGACGACCCGCTGATGAGCGCCCGCCAGAAGGCGGTGGAGGAGGCCGGCGGCAACGGCTTCATGGCGGTCGCCGCCACGCATGCCGCACTGCTGATGGCCCAGGGCGCCGGCCGGCTCATCAGGGCGTCCGGCGACCGCGGGGTGGTCGCGGTACTCGACCCGCGACTGGCCACGGCCCGCTACGGCAGCTATCTGAAGGCGTCACTGCCCGACTTCTGGTACACCACCGACCGCAATCAGGTGCGGAAGTCGCTGGCCGCCATCGACGAGGTGGCGAAACAGACGGAGGCGGAGTGAGCGCGGGGTGGCCTGTCGCGGCGCCGTGACAGGCCACCCCAGGCGCGCGCAGGCCACCCCGCGCGGGCGGGCCGCCCCATGCGCGGGCAGGCCGCCCGTGGCCCGCAGGGCCGGCCGGCGGGACCCGCACAGCACAGGGCCCCGGAACCGGCGCAGGGGTCCCGGGGCCCGGTCAGGGCGGCGGGGGCCTTCTCAGGTTCCGCCCGCCGATGTGCTCAGATGCGGCGAAGGACGGCCACCACCTTGCCGAGGATGGTCGCGTCGTCGCCGGGGATCGGCTCGTAGGCCGAGTTGTGCGGGAGGAGCCAGACGTGCCCGTCCTCGCGCTTGAAGCGCTTGACGGTGGCCTCGCCGTCGAGCATCGCGGCCACGATGTCGCCGTTCTCCGCGACGGGCTGGCGGCGGACCGTGACCCAGTCGCCGTCGCAGATGGCGGCTTCGATCATCGAGTCGCCCACGACCTTCAGGACGAACAGCTCACCGTCGCCGACAAGCTGCCGGGGCAGCGGGAAGACGTCCTCGACGGACTCCTCGGCGAGGATCGGGCCACCGGCGGCGATACGCCCCACCAGCGGGACGTACGAGGCGGCCGGCTTGCCCGCCGTGTCGGTGGGCTGCACGGAGGCGGCCTGGTCGGAGCCGCGCACCTCGTACGCGCGCGGGCGGTGCGGGTCCCGGCGCAGGAAGCCCTTGCGTTCCAGGGCCATCAGTTGGTGCGCGACGGAGGACGTGCTGGAGAGGCCGACGGCTTGGCCGATCTCCCGCATCGACGGCGGGTAGCCGCGACGCTGCACTGAATCCCGGATGACCTCGATCACCCGGCGTTGGCGGTCGGTCAGTCCGGAGCTGTCCGCCCGGATACCTGGAGGTCGGCCCGGCAGCGAGCGCTTATGTCCCTCAGGGTTCGTGGCTTCGTTCATCGCATGCACCGGCTCGAGTCGGCCCTGGGGGCGCTCCTGGGCAGTGATGGCGGCACTGTCTGCGGTGGTGGTCACGTCGGCCCCTCTCGATGGTCTCCCTGCTGGACAACGGTAGTTGCTTTCGAAAGGTTGCGCCAAACACACGTTCGAGTGAAAAAGCGCAGTTTGTCTGACGTGATCATGTGTCTGGGTGTATGGCCTAGGGGGGAGGTCGACGGACAAAAGGGCCCATTGTTGTACCCTTCGTCGCCGGGTGACCGTCTGTGGTGCGTCGCCAGTCTGCCACCCGGCCTCCCGCTCCGCCGGGGGAGGTCCTCATCTCTGCGGGAGCCCCACGTCCCCTTCGCGCGGTGACCACCGTATCTCCGCACGAGGCGGGAGGGGGTGGCTCCGCGTGACCACGGGCCGTGTCGCTTCGCGAAGGCACACGGGCGCCGGGCGCCGCGCGGGTGCGTACCGCCTGCCGTGCGGCGGTCCGGTCCGGCTTCCGCGCGTGGGTGTGCCCGGGGGAAACCGGGCCTGTGTGGCGGCGCGCGCGGGGCCTGCCCGTCTTCGCCGGGGCGAAGGGGCCTCGGGGGTGTGCGCACTCGCGGTCGCGACACGCGTGACGGCTCGGATGTGTCAGCCGATCCCCATATCTAGTGGTTGGATTGGATCAGTGGCCCACAAGTTGTGGTCCCCCGGGTCTGCGGGCCCGTGGCGATCGCCTATGCTGGGGGCTGCTTCGAGGGGCCTGTGAGGTCCTTCGAGGTCACTGAGTCTGCTGTGAGGAGGGTTCGGAGTACATGCACTGCCCCTTCTGCAGGCACCCCGACAGCCGGGTCGTCGACAGCCGGACGACCGACGACGGTACGTCGATCCGCAGGCGCCGCCAGTGTCCCGACTGCTCCCGCCGGTTCACGACCGTGGAGACTTGCTCACTCATGGTGATCAAGCGGTCCGGAGTCACCGAACCGTTCAGCCGAACCAAGATCATCAATGGGGTGCGCAAGGCGTGCCAGGGACGGCCGGTCACCGAGGACGCGCTCGCCCAGCTCGGGCAGCGGGTCGAGGAGGCGGTCCGGGCCACCGGGAGCGCCGAGCTGACCACCCACGACGTGGGGCTGGCCATACTCGGTCCGCTGCAGGAACTGGACCTCGTCGCCTATCTGCGGTTCGCCTCGGTCTACCGGGCGTTCAACTCGCTCGAGGACTTCGAGTCCGCGATCGCGGAACTGAGGGAACAGACGGAGCGGCCCGGCGGGAACGGCGACGACGCCGACGCCGACTCGGGGAGCCAAGAGGACGGCCGCGGGGCCGACGGGACGGCGCAGGTCCCCGAACCCGCAGGCGCCGCCGACTGACCGGCGGCCGGTCCCGGGGCAGCGAGCGGGTCCGGTCGGCGGGCGGCGAAGAAGACCTGTTGCGGGCGGCGCGTGAAATGCCCGCAACACCAGACAGAACACCGTGCCACGGGAACATCGTGGCACTTCAGGGCGTTTTCGCCCGTACCAGGGAGGCGGCATGACAGAGACGGCGAGCGGTCCGGCACGGAGTTCCCGCGCCAAGGGCACGAAGGCGAACAAGGGGCTCCAGGTCGAACGCATCCACACCACCCCGGGGGTGCACCCCTACGACGAGGTGGCCTGGGAGCGTCGTGACGTCGTCATGACCAACTGGCGCGACGGCTCGATCAACTTCGAGCAGCGCGGCGTGGAGTTCCCCGACTTCTGGTCGGTGAACGCGGTCAACATCGTCACCAGCAAGTACTTCCGGGGTGCCGTCGGCACTCCGCAGCGCGAGACCGGTCTCAGGCAACTGATCGACCGCATCGTGAAGACGTACCGGAAGGCCGGCGAGGACCACAGGTACTTCGCCTCGCCCGCCGACGCGGAGATCTTCGAGCACGAGCTGGCCTACGCGCTCCTGCACCAGATCTTCAGCTTCAACAGCCCCGTCTGGTTCAACGTGGGCACCCCCCAGCCGCAGCAGGTCTCGGCCTGCTTCATCCTGTCGGTCGACGACTCCATGGAGTCCATCCTCGACTGGTACAAGGAAGAGGGGATGATCTTCAAGGGCGGCTCCGGTGCCGGCCTGAACCTCTCCCGCATCCGCTCCTCCAAGGAGCTGCTCTCCTCCGGCGGCAACGCCTCCGGCCCCGTCTCCTTCATGCGCGGCGCCGACGCCTCCGCCGGAACCATCAAGTCCGGCGGCGCCACCCGGCGCGCGGCCAAGATGGTCATCCTCGACGTCGACCACCCCGACATCGAGAACTTCATCCAGACCAAGGTCTCGGAGGAGGAGAAGATCCGCGCCCTGCGCGACGCGGGCTTCGACATGGACCTGGGCGGCGACGACATCACGTCCGTCCAGTACCAGAACGCCAACAACTCGGTCCGCGTGAACGACGAGTTCATGAAGGCGGTCGAGCAGGGCGGCAAGTTCGGCCTGCGCGCCCGGATGACCGGCGAGGTCATCGAGGAGGTCGAGGCCAAGAGCCTCTTCCGCAAGATGGCCGAGGCCGCCTGGGCCTGCGCCGACCCCGGCATCCAGTACGACGACACCATCAACGCCTGGCACACCTGCCCGGAGTCCGGCCGGATCAACGGCTCGAACCCGTGCAGCGAGTACATGCACCTGGACAACACCTCGTGCAACCTCGCCTCGCTGAACCTGATGAAGTTCCTCAAGGACGACGGCAAGGGCACCCAGTCCTTCGACGCCGAGCGCTTCGCCAAGGTCGTCGAGCTGGTCATCACCGCGATGGACATCTCCATCTGCTTCGCCGACTTCCCCACCCAGAAGATCGGCGAGAACACCCGCGCCTTCCGCCAGCTCGGCATCGGCTACGCCAACCTCGGCGCCCTGCTGATGGCGACCGGCCACGCCTACGACTCCGACGGCGGCCGCGCCCTCGCCGGTGCCATCACCTCCCTGATGACCGGCACCTCCTACCGGCGTTCGGCGGAGCTGGCCTCGGTGGTCGGCGCGTACGACGGCTACGCCCGCAACGAGCAGCCGCACCTGCGCGTCATGAAGCAGCACGCCGACGCCAACGCGGTGGCCGTCCGCGTGGACGACCTGGACACCCCGATCTGGGCCGCCGCCACGGAGGCCTGGCAGGACGTACTGCGCCTCGGTGAGAAGAACGGTTTCCGTAACTCCCAGGCGTCGGTGATCGCCCCGACCGGCACCATCGGTCTGGCGATGTCCTGCGACACCACCGGCCTGGAGCCCGACCTCGCCCTGGTCAAGTTCAAGAAGCTGGTCGGCGGCGGCTCGATGCAGATCGTCAACGGCACCGTCCCGCAGGCCCTGCGGCGCCTGGGCTACCAGGAGGAGCAGATCGAGGCGATCGTCGCCCACATCGCCGAGAACGGCAATGTGATCGACGCCCCCGGCCTGAAGCCCGAGCACTACGAGGTCTTCGACTGCGCCATGGGCGAGCGTTCCATCTCCGCGATGGGACACGTCCGCATGATGGCCGCGATCCAGCCGTGGATCTCCGGCGCCCTCTCCAAGACGGTCAACCTGCCGGAGACGGCGACCGTCGAGGACGTCGAGGAGGTCTACTTCGAGGCGTGGAAGATGGGCGTCAAGGCGCTCGCCATCTACCGCGACAACTGCAAGGTCGGCCAGCCCCTCTCCGCGAAGACCAAGGAGAAGCCGGCGGCGGACGCGGTCACCGAGAAGACCGAGGCGACCATCCGCGAGACGGTCGAGAAGGTCGTCGAGTACCGCCCGGTCCGCAAGCGCCTCCCGAAGGGACGTCCCGGCATCACCACGTCCTTCACCGTCGGTGGCGCCGAGGGCTACATGACGGCCAACTCCTACCCGGACGACGGCCTCGGCGAGGTCTTCCTGAAGATGTCCAAGCAGGGCTCGACCCTCGCGGGCATGATGGACGCCTTCTCCATCGCGGTCTCCGTCGGCCTCCAGTACGGCGTGCCGCTGGAGACGTACGTCTCGAAGTTCACCAACATGCGCTTCGAGCCGGCCGGTATGACGGACGACCCGGACGTGCGGATGGCGCAGTCGATCGTCGACTACATCTTCCGCCGCCTGGCGCTGGACTTCCTGCCCTTCGAGACGCGCTCCGCGCTCGGCATCCACTCCGCCGACGAGCGTCAGCGTCACCTGGAGACGGGGTCGTACGAGCCGTCCGAGGAAGAGGTCGACGTCGAGGGCCTGGCCCAGTCGGCGCCGATGGTCCAGGAGCTGAAGGCGGTCGCCACGCCGCAGGTGGAGACCGAGGCGGTCAAGCCCGCTCCGCGGCAGGCGCACACCAGCGCCGAGCTGGTGGAGATGCAGCTCGGCATCCAGGCCGACGCTCCGCTCTGCTTCTCCTGCGGCACGAAGATGCAGCGGGCCGGTTCCTGCTACATCTGCGAGGGCTGCGGTTCGACCAGCGGTTGCAGCTAACCGGTGGGCCCCGCGCGTGACGCGTAGGGGCACCTGAGTAAGGGGCGTCGACCATGGTCGGCGCCCCTTACTCATGCGTACGTGTGCCGTATCCGCATCTCGCCTGCCCTCAGGGCCTGCGCACCGACCCCATGGAGCTGGTGAAGGCCGCGGGGTCGCCCTCGTGGCCGTGGATTCCGGGACGGAACTCCCAGGCTCCCGTCTCGTCCCGGACGAACTCCGCCACCGTCGCGGCCGTGGCACCCAGAACGCCGCCGAAGTCGTCCGAGGCGAGGTCGGTGTACCCCTCACGGATACGGAGGCCCGGATTGGCCACACCGACGAAGGTCTGCCGCCCCGCGCGCTGCTGTATGACGACACCGACGATCACGCGCGCGTACCGGCTGTCGAGCCGTTCCAGCTCCAGCGTCATGACCTCGTCGAAGCCGAAGCCCTTGCCGTCCTGGCTGTCCCGGTTGAGATAGATGGTGCCGTCGGGGGAGCGGCTGTCGAAGTGCACCACATAGGAGGGATCGCCGTACGGATCGCCGGCCACGTAGGTCGCCGCGACCACATCCAGATCGGTGGGTGGTTCACCCGCCGGATTCGGGTCCCACCTCAGGGCGACCTCGACCTTGCGGATCCCCTTGTTGAGGCCGTTCACTCGCTTCCCCTTCCCGGTTGCCCGTCCTGCCCGTCCACCCCAACTGCCGAGGGACGGCGGCCGATTGTCCATCCTGCCATGCGCGCGGCCGGGTATGCGGTGGACCGGTCCGCCGGAGAGTGACCGGGGCCACGTTCCATGGCCGTACCATGGCGCGGTGCTGGTCAAGTGGATTCGCTGCACCGTGGTGGACCGTCGCGGGTTCGAGCGGGGGCAGCGGAAGTGGGCGGGGCTTCTGGGAGAGCCGGGATTTCGCGGACAGGGCGGGGGCTGGAGCCGGGGGCGCCCGGACGTGGCGCACGTCTTCACGTTCTGGGAGAGCCGTGCCTTCTACGACTCCTTCATGGCGCGCTCCCACGACCGGCTCGCCGCTACCCAGTCCGGCACCTTCAAGGACGCCCGGGCCAGGCTCTTCGACCACCGCTTCGACGTGAAGACCGGCTTCGAACCCCGGTTCACGGACGCCGATCTGCTGCGCGTGGCGCTCTGCCGGGTCCGCGAGGAGCGGGCGGAGCACTTTGCCCTCATGCAGGAGAAGGTGTGGAACCCCGCCATGGCCGGGTCGCCGGGCATGATCCGCGGTCTGTTCGGAGAGGCACCCGGGAGCGAGTTCATGGTGCTGTCGATGTGGCGGGCCGCCGCCGAGCACGGCAAGTACCGCACCGAGCGGGTGGAACGCCTCGCGCTGCGTGCCCAGACGGAAGCCGACGTCGCCGCGCTCACGGGGGCCATAGTGGAGATGGAACCGGCCTGGACCGTGTGATCTACGCCGTATGGAGCCCGCCCGAGTGTTCGACGCCGCCCGACCCGATCTAGGGTCTTGGCATGGTACGACCACGGCGCATCGTCCTTGTCCGGCACGGCGAGTCGACGGGCAACCTCGACGACTCCGTGTACGAGCGGGAGCCCGACCACGCGCTGGCCCTGACCGCGCCGGGGTGGCAGCAGGCCGAGGAGGCGGGGAAGCGGCTGCGTGAACTGTTCGGCCGTGAGCAGGTCAGTGTGTACGTCTCCCCCTACCGCCGGACCCACGAGACCCTCCGCGGCTTCCACCTCGACCCCGAGCTGATCAGGGTGCGTGAGGAGCCCCGGCTGCGCGAGCAGGACTGGGGCAACTGGCAGGACCGCGAGGACGTGCGCCTGCAGAAGGCGTACCGGGACGCCTACGGGCACTTCTTCTACCGCTTCGCCCAGGGGGAGTCCGGCGCCGACGTGTACGACCGGGTCGGGAATTTCCTGGAGAGCCTGTTCCGCAGCTTCGAGGCCCCCGACCATCCGCCGAACGTCCTGCTGGTCACGCACGGCCTGGCCATGCGCCTGTTCTGCATGCGGTGGTTCCACTGGACGGTCGCGGAGTTCGAGTCGCTGTCCAACCCGGGGAACGGCGAGATACGCATGCTCGTTCTCGATGCGGACGACAAGTACCGGCTTGACCGCCCGTTCGACCGCTGGCGTGATCCGGAACCGTACGGAATCACCGGATAGAGAGTGGCAGTGCGATGACCGCTCACTCCTCCCCCGACGGGCGCCTGAGCCGCGCCCTGGCCTGTCTGCGCGGACTGTCGGTGGGTGACGCGCTGGGCTCGCAGTTCTTCCTGCCCGGGAACCACCCGCTGCTGAAGCGGGGCGAGGTGCCGGCCGGGCCCTGGCGGTGGACCGACGACACCGAGATGGCGTGCTCCGTCGTCGCCGTTCTCGCCGTCCACCAGCGCGTCGACCAGGACGCGCTGGCCGCCTCCTTCGCCGCGCACCACGACTCCGACCGGGGGTACGGCCGCGCGGTCGACCGGCTGCTGCGGCTGATCCGGGAAGGCGGTGACTGGCGTGCGGCGGCCGCCGCCCTTTTCGACGGCCGGGGGTCCTGGGGCAACGGCGCCGCGATGCGCATCGCCCCGCTGGGTGCCTGGTACGCGGACGATCCCGAGCAGGCCACGCACCAGGCGGAGATCTCCGCCTACCCCACCCACCAGCACCGCGAGGCCGTGGTGGGCGCCATGGCCGTCGCCGCTGCCGCCGCGCTGGCCGCCGCCCCGGACGGACCGCCCGCCGCCGACGCCCTCCTGGACGGGGTGATCTCGCTGGTACCGAAGAAGAGCGCGGTCGGCGCGGGGCTGCGGCGCGCCCGGGACATGCTCGACTACGACGACGCCGCCACGGTGGCGGCGGTGCTGGGCTGCGGCCGGCGTACGACCGCTCACGACACCGTCCCTTTCGCGCTCTGGTCGGCCGCTCGGGCGCTCGGGGACTATGAGCGGGGTTTCTGGACCACCGCCCGGGTCGGCGGAGACATGGACACCATCTGTGCCATCGCGGGCGGAGTGATCGCCTCCGGGCCGGCGGGGGTCCCGCCGGCCGTGTGGGTGGAGCGGACGGAGGCGCTGCCGGAGTGGGCGGCGCCGCCGGTCGGCCTGCCCGGCTGACCGCGTGGGCGATCGCGCACGGAGGTGAGTCGGGGTGGCTCAGAACCGGCGAAGGAAAACTCTCTGTGCGTACATCGCGCGGATTGGGAACTCTGCGTAACTGTCTCGTCGTTGTCCCGGCAACTGCTGTGCGAGGTGTGAGGTCTCGGACGGCTGGACCGCCGGACGGCATGAGGGGGTGGCATGGAGAGTCTGTCGAGCACACCGCTGAGCAGTCCGCTGGGCGCTTTGCCTCGTGTCCTTGCAAGGGTGACCTGGGTGACCTGGGTGACCCGGTCAGCTCGGGTGGCCCGGATGCCGGCGGGCCGGCCGGGAAGAAGCCGACAGGCTCTCATGGGGCCTGTCGGCCCGTCCCGGCCGACCCGCGGTGCCGTCCGGTCAGCCGATTCCCGGTCCGGCCGATCCGGAGAGGGCCTCCAGGTCGCTCTTGCGCACCCGGACCAGCAGCCACGCCGTGACCAGGGCGAGGACGGCCATCGCGGCGGCCGGGACGAACGCCGCGGAGATGCCCTGTGCCAGCACCTCGTGCCCCCAGGGCGCGGGCAGTTGATGCGTCCTGGCGAACTCGGCCTGCTGCTCCGGAGAGCCGTTGGTGAGGAAGTCCGGCAGTTGCTTCTCCGCCTCGTCCTTGCTGGCCGTGCCGAACACCGTCGTCAGGATCGCCAGGCCCAGCGAGCCGCCGACCTGCTGCATCGCGTTGAGCAGGCCGGAGGCGGCGCCGGCCTCGTGCGGGGCGACGCCGGAGACCGCGGTGAGCGTGAGCGTGACGAAGTTCAGCCCCATGCCGAAACCGAAGACGAGCATGGGACCCAGCACCCCTCCGACGTAGGAGCTGTCGGAGGTGATGAGGGCCTGCCAGGCGAGGCCGATCGCCGCGAGCGCCGAGCCGACCAGCATGAACGGCTTGGGGCCGAACACGGGCAGAAAACGCTGCGACAGACCGGCGCCGAGCGCGATCACCACGGTGACCGGCAGGAACGCGAGGCCGGCGTCGATCGGACTGTAGCCCAGCACGTTCTGCACGAAGAGGACGATGTAGAAGAACATGCCGAACATCGCCGCGGCCAGGCTCAGCATGATCACGTAGCTGCCGGACCGGTTGCGGTCGGCGAACATCCGCAGCGGTGTGAT
The DNA here is from genome assembly GCF_039542605.1 of Streptomyces ziwulingensis. NCBI lineage: Bacteria > Bacillati > Actinomycetota > Actinomycetes > Kitasatosporales > Streptomycetaceae > Streptomyces > Streptomyces ziwulingensis. The sequence goes on along the minus strand of NZ_BAABIG010000080.1, from coordinate 83,087 downwards.
CGGTTCCTTGGCCCGGGACTCGACGAGCGCGAAGGCGAGCAGCAGGACGACCGCCGCGACGAAGGACGCGATGGTCAGACTGTCCCGCCACCCCGAGTCAGCCGCCCTGATGAAGCCGTACACGAGGGAGGCCATGCCCGTCGTCGAGGTCACCGCGCCGGCGATGTCGAAGCGGCCGGAGTGCCGTTCGGACTCGCTGATGTACAGCGGGGTGAGCACAGCGATCAGCAGGCCGATCGGCACGTTGACGAAGAGCACCCAGCGCCAGTCGAGCCACTCGGTGAGCATGCCGCCCGCCAGCAGGCCGATGGCCCCGCCGCCCGCGGAGACGGCCGCGAAGACGCCGAAGGCACGGTTGCGCTCCGGCCCCTCGGGAAATGTCGTGGTGATGAGGGCGAGCGAGGTCGGCGAGGCGATGGCGCCGCCCATGCCCTGGAGGGCTCGCGCGGCCAGCAACTGCCACGGTTCCTGGGCGAAGCCGCCGAGCAGCGAGGCGAAGGTGAAGAGCAGGATGCCGGTGATGAAGACCCGGCGCCGGCCCAGGATGTCACCGGCTCGGCCGCCGAGGAGCAGCAGGCCGCCGAAGGTGAGCGTGTACGAGCTGACGACCCAGGTGAGGTCGGTGGTGCTGAACTCGAGCGCGTTCTGGATGTGCGGAAGAGCGATGTTCACAATCGTCGCGTCGAGTACCACCATGAGTTGGCAGGCCGCGATGACGGTGAGCGCGATGCCTGGGTGCCCGCCCCGACGGGCCGTCCCCGGCTTCTGGTCGCGAATCAACGGAGAGGTGGTCACAAGAGGTCCCCCACGAGTGCGTAGTGAACGCTCGCGTTCACTGTCTCGGCAACGGTAGTGAATCCACGACAGTGAACGCAACCGTTCTCTTTCTTCGGCGTAGCGTTTCCCGTCGCCATGTCCCCCGCGTCCCCGTGTCCCCGCGTCCGCCCGTCCCTGTCCGTGACCCGCCCCCGTCCCGATCCCTTGATCTCCGCTTCCCTCTCCCCCTGGAGGCATCCGAATGGCCACTTCGCGCCCTGGGGCCGCCGCCCCCGCTCAGGCGGCCTCGCGCCGACGCGGACCGGTGCTCGAACGAGCGATCCTCGACGCCGCGTTGGACCAGCTCGGCACGGTCGGCTGGAACGGCCTGACGATGGAGGGCGTGGCGGCCGGCGCCCAGACCGGCAAGGCGGCCGTCTACCGGCGCTGGTCGTCCAAGGAGGATCTCGTCGCGGACGCGCTGCGGTCCGGACTGCCGCGGTTTGACACGGTCCCCGATCTCGGGAGCGTCCGGGAGGATCTCCTCGCCCTGTGTCTGCGGGCCCGGGAGGCGATGTTCTCCCGATCCGGTTCCGCTTTGCGATCGGTCATTCACGAATGCGACAGCGCGCAGGTCGAGCGTTTCCACAGCGTGATTTTCGAAGGTGTCATCGAGCCGACCATAAGAATGCTGAAGGAGGTGGTGTGTCGCGGAATCGACCGCGCCGAAGTGCGCCCCGACGCGGCGAACAGTTACGTCTTCGATGCCGTCCCGGCGATGATGATGTACCGCTCAAAGGTATGCGGGTGCGAATGGGAGGGTGGTGACATCGAGGAGATGGTCGACCAGCTCATGGTCCCGCTGCTGCGCCCGGACGTCAGGGAAGCGGCGGCCGGAGCACCTGAGCGGGCCTGAGGGAACCGGGGTGTCGGCGACGGTTCGGGGCGGCGTACGCTGAGGGCGCCATGCCGTACGAACCACCTACCCACACCGTCGAGCGCTCCCTTCGCGCCACGACCGGGGCCAAGATCATTGCCGGTGTCGACGAGGTGGGCCGCGGTGCGTGGGCCGGCCCCGTCACCGTCTGCGCGGCGGTCACCGGACTGCGCCGGCCCCCCCTGGGACTCACCGACTCCAAGCTGCTGACCGTGAAGCGGCGCACCGAACTGGACGAGATACTGCGGACCTGGGTCACGTCGTACGCCCTGGGGCATGCCTCGCCGGAGGAGATCGACGAGCGGGGGATGACCGCCGCGCTGCGGCTCGCGGCGGTACGCGCCCTCGGCGCCCTGCCGGTCCGCCCCGACGCGGTCATCCTCGACGGCAAGCACGACTACCTCGGAACGCCCTGGCGCGTCCGGACCGTGATCAAGGGCGACCAGTCCTGCGTGGCGGTCGCGGCGGCCTCGGTGATCGCCAAGGTCCACCGCGACAAAATGATGGCCGAACTGGGTATCGACCATGCAGACTTCGCCTTCGCGGACAACGCCGGGTATCCGTCGCCCGTGCACAAGGCCGCACTGGCGGAGCGGGGCCCCACCCCGTACCACCGATTGTCGTGGGCGTATCTTGATGCGCTGCCCCAGTGGCGGCACCTCAAGAAGGCCCGCAGTTGGGCGGAGGAGAAGGTTCCGGAGATCGAGGGCCAGCTCGGCTTCGATTTCTGACACCTTCATCCGTACATATGTGCCACCCGCTGGTGCGAGTCGCACCGACGTTTGATAAACATCAGCTCATGCCTCTCCCTCCCGAGGAGCCTCAGATTCACGAGAGTGCCCAGGGTCCCCGCGCCACCCCGGCCAGTGGCCGTACCGCGCCGACCCCCCGTCCCGTACCCGGCCCCCGTCCCGCGGCTCCGCCGCGCCCGGGGCGTCCCGGCCCGCACCGTCCCGCAGCTCCGACGCAGCGCGCGCCGCACGACGCGGCCGCCAAGCCCGGACCGCCGGCCCCCGCGGCTCCTGCCGCCGCCTCGGCCACCCCGCAGATCCAGATGATCCCCGCCTCCGCCGAAGGCGCGCTCGACGCCGCCGAAGGAGCCGTGGACCTGCTTCTGGACGCGGGCCGTCCCCCCGGTGAGGTGCTGGTGCTCACCACCGGCGACCCGCACCCGTGGGCCAGTCACGAACTGTCCTTCGGTGAGACCGCCTACTGGGCGCAGCACGACGCCGGTGACGACGTCTTCTACGCGGACGCCGCCACCGCGGACCGTGCGGCCTCGCGGCCCGTGGTCGTGGTAGCGGTCAACGGCGGTCCCGAGACCGCCACCGCCGCCGCCCTGTCCCTGGCGCAAGCCCGGGCCGGTGCCCTGCTGATCGTCTGCGGCGACCCGCAGCGGGTCAACTCGCTGCTGGGCGCGGGCGTCTGAGTCCCCTGCGTCACACCCGGCCCGCGCCGGGGGTGACGCGGGGACCTCGTCCGGAGTGCGCGTGGGCGTACCTGCCGCGGCGGACAGTCTTCGTGGCTGATCGTCCCGACGGCCGGACATAGCCGAGGGCGGTCGTCGTGCGGGTGCTGTCGCGTGCGCGGGTCAGCGGGCCGCCGCGCGGCGCAGTACGTCCGAGGCGACCCCGCCCGTGCGCGGCGGCGGCAGCGGCGTCTCCGACGTGGCGAACGGCTCCGGCGTCGACAGCGTATTCGGGCGGCGGCCGCCCCGTCCCTCGCCGAGGACCTGCCAGCCGTCCCGGGTCAGCGTGATGTAGGAGCCGCAGCGCAGCCCGTGCAGGGTGCAGGCGTCCCGCAGCCCCCACATCCACGCGCCGTCCTCCTCCGTCCAACGCGCGTCGCCGTCGCGGCAGTAGAGCAGCACGGCGGTACGTACCGGGGTGCGGCGGCGCAGATCGTGCGGGATGACGCGGCGGAGCTGGGCCAGCAGCACGTTGCGGAACATCCAGCCGTCCGGCGGGGCCGAGCGGGCGGTGAACGAGGCGCTCGCGCGCAGCCGTTCGTCCGGGTCCAGCACCGCCACGATCGCGGTGCCCGGCTCGGGGCGGTGGCGTGAGTGCAGCCCGCTCACGATCTCCCGGGGACTGCGCAGCAGCGGAATGCCCGCCGCGGCCCACTCCACCGGTTCGAGCACGCGAGTGCCGGACGCGGCGGACGTCGACAGTGAGGCCGCTGAGGACGGAGCGAATCCGAAGGTCACGTTCCTCCCTTCGGCTACGCGCCCGTGCTGCGGGCAGGGACGGATGAGGGCGAGTCCACCGCGATGAAGCCCAGCCGGAACACGGAGGAGCCGTGCGGGGAGCGGACTCCGATTCTCGCTGTCGAACTGGGTTGCGGCAACGAGCAAATGATACCGCCGACCGTTATCGGATGATGGGTTCGTTATCTGCCTACCCCGAGAGGCCGCAGGTGACGCGCGGGAGAGCGGAGTCGGCCGTCACACTGCGTGAGGTGGCCGATCCGTGTCGCCATCGGGTTGCATGGGGGCATGGACGATCTGGAGCTGCGCGCCGAAGCCGATGCCCTTCTCGCGGAACTCGTCGGTGCCCCGGGCGGGACGGCGCGGCTGCGGGAGGACCAGTGGCAGGCGGTGGCGGCGCTGGTCGAGGAGCACCGGCGCGCCCTCGTGGTGCAGCGCACCGGCTGGGGCAAGTCGGCGGTGTACTTCGTCGCCACGGCGCTGCTGCGCCGACGCGGGGCAGGCCCCACGGTGATCGTCTCCCCGCTGCTGGCGCTGATGCGCAACCAGGTCGAGGCGGCGGCGCGGGCCGGCATCCGGGCGCGGACCATCAACTCGGCCAACCCCGAGGAATGGGACACCATCCACGACGAGGTCGAACGCGGCGAGACCGACGTGCTCCTCGTCAGCCCCGAGCGGCTCAACTCGGTGGACTTCCGTGAGCAGGTGCTGCCCGGCCTGACGGCCACCACCGGCCTGCTCGTGGTCGACGAGGCGCACTGCATCTCCGACTGGGGTCACGACTTCCGCCCGGACTACCGGCGGCTGCGGGCGATGCTGGCCAAGCTGCCCGCGGACGTGCCGGTGCTGGCCACCACCGCGACGGCCAACGCGCGGGTCACCGCGGACGTGGCCGAGCAGCTCGGTACCGGGGCCGGCGAGGCGCTGGTGCTGCGCGGCCCGCTGGAGCGCGAGAGCCTGCGGCTGGGCGTGGTCCGGCTGCCCGACGCCGCGCACCGCCTGGGCTGGCTCGCCGAGCACCTGGACGAGCTGCCGGGCTCCGGCATCATCTACGCGCTCACCGTGGCCGCGGCCGAGGAGGCCACCGCCTTCCTGCGGCAGCGCGGCTTCCCGGTGGCCTCGTACACCGGCCGCACGGAGAACGCCGACCGGCTCCAGGCCGAGTCCGACCTGCTGGGAAACCAGGTCAAGGCGCTGGTGGCGACGTCGGCGCTCGGCATGGGCTTCGACAAGCCGGACCTGGGTTTCGTCGTGCACCTCGGCTCGCCGTCCTCGCCGATCGCCTACTACCAGCAGGTCGGCCGCGCGGGGCGCGGGGTCGAGCACGCCGATGTGCTGCTGCTGCCCGGCAAGGAGGACGAGGCGATCTGGCGCTACTTCGCCGACACCGCCTTCCCGCCCGAGGCACAGGTCCGCCAGACCCTCTCCGCCCTCGCCGGGGCGGGCCGGCCGCTGTCCGTACCGGCGCTGGAGGCCTCGGTCGACCTGCGGCGCACCCGGCTGGAGACCATGCTCAAGGTGCTCGACGTCGACGGTGCCGTGCAGCGGGTCAAGGGCGGCTGGATCGCCACCGGCGAACCGTGGGCGTACGACGCCGAGCGGTACGAGTGGGTGGCGCGGCAGCGCGCGGCCGAGCAGCAGGCGATGCGCGACTACGTCGGTACGTCCGGATGCCGCATGGAGTTCCTGCGCCGGCAACTGGACGACGAGGGCGCGGCCCCCTGCGGCCGCTGCGACAACTGCGCCGGGTCCTGGGCCGACACCTCCGTGTCGCCGGAGACGCTGACCGGGGCGGCGAAGGAGCTGGACCGGCCGGGCGTGGAGATCGAGCCCCGGCGGATGTGGCCCACGGGCATGCCCGCGCTCGGCATCGACCTCAAGGGCCGCATCCCGGCCGGTGAGCAGTGCGCCACCGGGCGGGCCCTGGGACGGCTCTCGGACATCGGCTGGGGCAACCGGCTGCGCCCGCTGCTGGCCGAGAACGCGCCCGACACCCCCGTCCCCGACGACGTCCTGCGGGCCGCCGTGGACGTCCTCGCCGACTGGGCACGCTCCCCGGGCGGCTGGGCGGCGGGCACCCCGGACCACTCCGCCCGGCCGGTCGGCGTGGTCGCCGTACCGTCCCTGACCCGGCCGCGACTGGTCGATTCCCTCGCCCAGGGGATCGCGACCGTCGGCCGCATGCCCTTCCTGGGGGCGCTGACGTACACCGGGCCGGAAGGCGCGCACGCGGCCCGGCGCAGCAACTCCGCCCAGCGCCTGCGGACGCTGTCCGACGCCTTCGCGGTCTCCGGAGAGCTGGCCGCCGCGCTGGCCGCCACGCCCGGCCCGGTCCTGCTCGTGGACGACCTGACCGAATCCGGCTGGACCCTCGCGGTCGCCGCCCGGCTGCTCCGCCGGGCCGGTGCGGAGCAGGTGCTTCCGCTGGTCCTGGCCGCGGCGGGCTGAGCCCGGCCCCGGCCGCGCACCTGTCGCCGTCCGCCGCCGTCCCTCACCCCCGTGCCCGCAGCGCGGACACCCGGAACCGGAACCTCTGCAACGGCGTGGGCGGCAGGGTGCGGGCGGCGCCACGCGCGTAGTGACGTTCGACGTAGAACTGCCCGGCGCTCAACAGCGTCGTGACGGCGATGTACCAGACGGTCGCCACCAGCAGCAGCGGGATGACCTGGTACGTCTGGTTGTAGACCAACTGCACCGAGTACAGCAGGTCGTGCACGGCCAGCACACTGACGATGCTGGTGCCCTTCAACGTGCCGATCAGCATGTTTCCCGCCGTCGGGACGATGGAGCGCATCGCCTGCGGAACGACGATCCGGCGCAGCGTGCGGCGGCGGCCGATACCGAGGGCCTGGGCGGCCTCGGTCTGGCCCGGTTCCACGGAGAGGATGCCGCCGCGCACCACCTCGGCGGCGTAGGCGGCCTCGTGGAGGGTCAGGCCGATGACGGCGGTCAGCGTGGGACCGAGCAGGTTCACCGTCTTGACGCTGACGAACTCGGGGCCGAAGGGGATGCCCAGGCCGAGCGTCGGGTACAGCGCCCCGATGTTGAACCAGAACAGCAACTGCACCAGCAGCGGGGTGGACCGGAAGATCCACACGTATCCCCAGCTCAGCGTGCGCAGCACCGGATTGGCGGAGAGGCGCATCACCGCCAGCGGAATGCCGAGCAGAAAGCCCAGCACCATCACCACACCGGTCAGCCAGAGGGTGAGCAGCAGGCCGTCGAGGACCGCGGCGGTGGTGAAGTACCGGCCCACCACGTCCCATTGGAAGGCGTGGTTGCGGACGACCGAGTTCACCACCAGGGCGAAAACCAGCAGGGCGCCGGCCGCGGTCAGCCACCGGCCCGGGTGCCGGCGCGGCACGATCGGCGGGGGTTCGTCGCCGGTGTCGAGGGGCAGGCCGCCCGGGTCCGGGCGGCGCGGGACCCGAGCGCCGGTTTCGACGGGCGGAACCGACTGGGCGGGGCCGGTGGCGGGGGAGGGACCGGCGATGTCGGACGGCGAAGCCATCGGGAGGATCTCCAGGGGGAGGGACGCGCGGGCGTCGCGACGACCACCCGGCGGCGCACGCGCGGGGATCGCACGCGGGCTCGGCACGGGCGGGGGGCGGTGGCTGGATCCGGTGTCGTCACGCTCGCCGCGTCCCTCAACGCGGCCGGTGCGGCTGCCGCACAGGGCGGAGCCCGACCGGTACCGATCGTACGTAGCGCACGCCCGGAGGTGTCAACCACGCGTGCGCACTTGATCGGTGCTGATGACCGATGACCGATGACCGAAGGTTGCCGTTCGGCTGCCGATGGTCGACGTCCGGCTGCCGGTGGCCGGCGCCCGCGGAGCGCACCGTCCAGTATGCGGCGCACGGTTGACGAGAGGCCGGATCTGCTGCTCAATTAGTCGCATGAATGCCGGACAGCACCTGGTCACCCGTGGCCACATCGACTTCGGTCGGGTGTGGTCCGCGGCGTGTTGCGCCTGACGCGGCAGCGGGCCGTCTGACCGGCCCTTCCCTCCCTCGGTGATCCCGTCGATCCCGTCGCGGGCCGAGTTCCTCCCTTCGCGCCACCCCCGTACCTCTGCGCGGCACCCGCGCTGAACCCACGTACGGACCGGTTCCGCGAGTCCTGACACGCGCTGCCGCCGCGCTCTTCCCCCGAGGCCCCCGCCCCGGCGTCGTCACACCTTCGCCGTCCCTGCCCCCTTGTCGTCCGCCCCCTTCCGCGCCCCCGAAGCACCACGCACTCCGAAGCTCCACGTACCGCGACGCACCACGCCACATACCGCGAGACACCACATACCGCGAAGCGCCACGCACACCGCAGCACCACGCACACCGCAGCACCACGCACCCGAAGCGCCGTCGTATCCGGCCGCGCCGAGGGCGGCTCCGCCGTGCCCGGCCGCCGCCCCGACGCGGCCCACCGGACTTGAGGAAAGGCCCGCTCCCATGCCAGTGGAGTTCCTTGGCATCGCCGCCACCCACGACGGCTCCGAGACCACGCCGCGCTCCGGCGCCGCCTTCGACAAGGAGTACACGCTCCGGCTCGCCCGGGCCCACGAGGACCACGGCTGGGACCGTGTGCTCTTCGCCTACGGGTCCGGATCACCGGACCCGGCCCCGGCCGCCGCCTACCTCGCGAGCAAACTGGACCGCCTCGGCATCCTGCTCGCCCACCGGCCCAACGTCTCGTACCCGACCTTCGCCGCGAAGACCTTCGCCACCCTGGACCGGATCAGCGACGGCCGGCTGACCGTGCACTTCATCACCGGCGGCAACGACCACGAGCAGGGCCGCGAGGGCGACGTGCTCACCAAGGACGAGCGCTACGCCCGCACCCTGGAGTACATCAGGATCGTCAAGAAGATCTGGACGACCCACGAGCCCTTCGACCACGAGGGGGAGCACTACCGCTTCCACGACTTCGTCAGCGACGTCTTCCCGGTCCAGCAGCCGCGGCCGGGGGTGTCGTTCGGCGGTTCGTCGCCCGCCGCGTACGCCGCCGGCGGCGCCGAGGCCGACATCTACTGCCTCTGGGGCGAACCCCTGGAGAAGACCGCCGAGCAGATCGAGGCGGTGAAGGCCGCCGCGCGCGCCGCCGGCCGCACCGACGTGCCCCGCATCCAGGCCGCGTTCCGCCCGATCATCGCCCCGACCGAGGAACTGGCCTGGGAGAAGGCCCACCGCACGGTCGGTGCCATCAAGGCCCGCAGGGCGCGCGGCGAAGCCGTCACCAAACGCCACAACGGGCCGGACCAGCCGCAGAACACCGGGTCGCAGCGGCTCGTCGCCATCGCCGAGGCGGGGGAGCGCTACGACCGCGCCCTGTGGACGCCGACCGCCGCCGCGACCGGGGGCGCGGGCAACTCCAACGCCCTGGTCGGCACCCCGGAGACGGTCGCCCGGGCCCTGCTCGACTACTACGACCTCGGCGTCGACATCCTCTCCGCCCGCGGTTACGACCTGCTGGACGACGCCATCGACTTCGGGCGGTACGTCATTCCGCTCGTCCGCGAGGAGGTCGCCAAGCGCGACGCCGAGCGGTCGGCACGCGGTCCGCAGACCCTGACGGCGGTGACCGGATGACGTCCGTCGCGCCCCGGCCGCCGTCCGCCGGCGAACTGACAGTCGTTCAGGTCCCGGTGTCCGACCCCCGGGTGCGGCCCCTGCTGCGCGAACTCGGCGACGAGTACTCCCGCCGCTACGGCGGGGACGCGCACGCCGAGCTGGCCCGCTACCCCGACGAGGAGTTCAGCGCCTCGCACGGCGGCGCGCTGCTCCTGCTCCTCGAAGGGGGCGCGCCGGTCGCCGGCGGCGCCTTCCGCCGGTACGACGCCGGGGAGACGGCCGAGCTGAAACGGATCTGGACGCACTCCGACCACCGGCGGCGCGGCCTGGCCCGGCGCGTCGTCGCCGAACTGGAGCACGAGGCGTCGGCCCGCGGCTACCGGCGGATCTACCTCACCACCGGCCCGCGCCAGCCCGAGGCCCGCGGCCTGTACCTGACCACCGGTTACACACCGCTGTTCGACACCGAGGCCGACCCGGAGACCATCGGCCCGCTGCCGTTCGAGAAACACCTCCCCCGCACACTCCGTCCCGGAAAGGCGGCCACCCTGTGAACGTCCGTGGCCTGCCCCCGCGTTCCCGCCGGCGCGTACGAGCGCGCGTCGCCGCCCTCGCACTGCTGCCCGCCCTCGCGCTGACCGCCTGCGGCTCCGGTGACCCTTCCGGTACGGCACCGGCGGGCGCCCAGGCGTCACCGGCCCCGACCGACGACCCGGTCGCCGCCGTACGCGAGGTGGGCTCCGTCGCCGCCCTGCTGCCGGCCGGCGTACGCGAGTCCGGCACCCTGCGGGTCGGCGCCGCCACCGGCGCCCCGCCCGGGGCGTACTACCCGAACGGGCAGGACAAGCCCCCCGTCGGCCAGGACATCGACCTCGCCGACGCCGTGGCCAAGGTCCTCGGCGTGAGGCTGGAGCGGCAGGACGCCTCCTTCGAGACGATCCTCCCGGCCCTCGGCAGCGGCAAGTACGACTTCGGCACCGGCAACTTCGGCGTCACCGCCGAACGCCTGAAGACCATCGACTTCGTCACCTACATCAACGACGGCCAGGGTTTCGCGGTGAAAAAGGGCGACACCACCCTCAAGTCCAAGGTCACCGACCTCACCCAACTGTGCGGGCTGACCATCGGGACCGGCGCCGGCACCACCTTCGAGGCGACCCTCGAAGCGCGGAAGTCCGTGTGCGCCGAGGCGGGCGAGAAGCCGTACGACGTGAAGGTCTACTCAGAGAACGGGGCCGTCCTCACCGCGCTCCAGCAGGGCCGGATCAACGTGATCATGTCGACCATCAACGGCCTGCGTCACCAGGCGTCGCAGCCCGCCTCGGGAACCGCCTTCCTCGGCGAGTACCAACGCCTGGACGTCGGTTTCGCCTTCAAGAAGGGGTCCCCGCTCACCAAGGCGTTCCGGGCCGCCGTCGACGAGCTGATCGAGGACGGCACGTACGCCCGGATCCTGACGAAGTGGGGAACCTCCGCCTCCGCGATCGAGTCCTCGCGGATCAACCCGCCCGAGCACACCCGAGCACAGTGACGAGCAACAGGCCCACCACGATGCCCCTCTCCACCGGCCCCACCACCGGCCCCGCCGCCCCGGCGACGGGCCCCTCGGCGCCACCCGGCGCGGACGCCTCCCTCCGGATCGTCCCCGCGCGTCATCGCGCCCGCTGGGTGGCCGCCGTCGCCGTGCTCGTCCTGGTCGCCCAGTTCACGCACGGGCTGGCCACCAACCCGGTCTGGGAATGGGGCGTCTTCGCCGACTACGTCCTCTCCGAGACGGTCGTGCGGGCGGTCGGGGTGAGCCTCCAGCTCACCGTCTACGCCACGGTGCTGGGCTTCCTCCTGGGGACCGTCCTGGCCTTCATGCGACTGTCGCGCAGCCCGGTCCTGTCGACCGTGGCCTGGACCTACATCTGGATCTTCCGGTCCATCCCGATGATCGTCCAGCTCGTGTTCTGGTTCAACCTCAGCGCGCTCTACCGCGAACTGGGCGTCGGCATCCCCTTCGGGCCGGTGTTCTGGTCCGTCGACAGCAACACCCTGATCGGCACCATCGGCGCCGCCGTCATCGGTCTCTCGCTCCACCAGGCCGCCTACTGCGCCGAGATCGTCCGCGGCGGGGTGCTCGCCGTCGACCACGGGCAGTTGGAGGCCGCCGCCGCACTGGGCATCCCCCGGCTGCGCCAGATCCGCCGGATCGTGCTGCCGCAGGCCATGCGCGCCATCCTGCCCACGGCGGGCAACGAGATCATCGGCCTGCTCAAGGGCACCTCGGTGGTCTACGTCATGGCCATCGGCGAGCTGTTCTACCAGGTGCAGGTCATCTACGGCCGCAACGGCCGGGTGATCCCGCTGCTGCTGGTCGCCACCGCCTGGTACGTCGTCCTCACCTCGCTGCTGTCGATCGCCCAGTACTACGTGGAACGCCGGTACGCCCGGGGCGCCGACCGCACCCCACCGCCCACCCCGCTCCAGCGTGTCCGGCGCCTGGTGACGAAGGAGAGCAGCTCATGAGTGCCGTCATGGTCGACGTCCACGGCGTCCACAAGAGCTTCGGCGCGCTGGAAGTACTGCGCGGCGTCGACCTCCAGGTCCGCGCCGGCGAGGTCACCGTCGTCCTCGGCCCGTCCGGCTCGGGAAAGTCCACCCTGCTGCGCACCATCAACCACCTGGAGAAGGTCGACCGCGGCTGGATCTCCATCGACGGGGAGCTGATCGGCTACCGCCGCTCCGGCGGCAAACTGCACGAACTCAAGGAGAAGGAGGTCCTGAAACAGCGCACCCACATCGGGTTCGTGTTCCAGAACTTCAACCTCTTCCCGCACCTGACCGTGGTGGAGAACCTCGTCGAGGCTCCCCTCTCCGCGCTGCGCCGCCCCCGCAAGGAGGCCGAGGAGACCGCCCGCCGGCTGCTGGAGCGGGTCGGCCTCGCCGACAAGGCCCAGGCGTACCCGCGGCAGTTGTCCGGCGGACAGCAGCAGCGGGTGGCCATCGCCCGCGCCCTCGCCCTGGAACCGAAGGTGCTGCTCTTCGACGAGCCCACCTCCGCGCTCGACCCGGAACTGGTCGGCGAGGTCCTCGACGTCATCCGGGACCTGGCCCGCACCGGCACCACCATGATCGTCGTGTCCCACGAGATCGGCTTCGCCCGCGAAGTGGCCGACACGGTGGTGTTCATGGACGGCGGTGCCGTCGTGGAGCAGGGGCCGCCCGCGGCCGTACTGGACGCGCCGCGGCACGAGCGCACCCGCGCCTTCCTCTCCAAGGTCCTCTGACCCACCCCTCCCGTCCACCGGCAAGGAGCCCGACCATGACCGCCCCCACCATCCCCGCCGTCCCCGCCGCTGCGATCGTCCGCCGCTCCGCCGCGGCCGCGTTCGCACTGGCCGCCGTGCTCGTCCTCGGCGCCTGCGGCGACCCCTCCGAGGGTGGTACCGCCGAGATCGCGGCCGCTTCCGGCGACAAGACGAAGATAAACCTGAGCCCGGACCAGAACCGCGTCACCACCGAGAAGGTGGCGTCCATCGCCGCCCAGGTGCCGGAGCGGATCCGCAAGAGAGGGACCTTGGAGGTCGTCGCCTCGTCCACCTCCGCCGCGCCGCTGGGTTTCTTCGCCACCGACAACAAGACCGTCATCGGTGTCGAGCCCGACATCGCCTCCCTGGTCGCCGATGTGCTGGGCCTGAAGCTGCACATCAACACGGTCTCCTGGGAGAACATCTTCGTCGGCCTGGACAGCGCCAAGTACGACGTCGGCTTCAGCAACATCACCGTCACCGAGGAGCGCAAGGAGAAGTACGACTTCGCCACCTACCGCCAGGACAACCTGGGCTTCGAGGCGAAGAAGGGCAGCGGCTTCGAGTTCACCGGGAACGCCGCCGACCTCGCGGGCCTGACCGTCGCCGTGAGCAGCGGCACCAACCAGGAGAAGCTCCTCGTCGACTGGAACGAGGAGAACGAGAAGGCCGGCCGCGAACCGATCGACATCAAGTACTACCAGACCGAGAGCGACACCTACCTCGCCCTCCAGTCCGGCCGCGTCGACGTCTACCTCGGCCCCAACCCCTCCGCCGCCTACCACGCGGCCACCAGCGGCAAGACCGAGGTCGTCGGTACGTACTCCGGTGCCGGCGCGACCCTCCAGGGACTCATCGCGGCCACCACCAAGAAGGACAGCGGGCTGGCCGAGCCGCTCGCCGACGCGCTCGACGAGGTCATCGACAACGGCACGTACGGCAAGGTGCTCAAGCGCTGGGGCCTGAGCGACGAGGCCGTCGAGAAGTCGGAGATCAACCCGCCCGGCCTGCCCAAGACCGACTAGAGCCGGCGCCGGACCGCCGTACGCCGGAGTACGGCGGTCCCGCACCGGCACACCGCACACCACAGCTCCCGAAGGGTCCGCCATGGCCACCGTCCTGTCCGTCTCCGGAAGCCCCTCCGCCACCTCCCGCACCGCGCGCCTCCTGCGCCACCTCGACGCGCGGCTCATCGCCCAGGGACACGAGGTGACCCCCCTCGACGTGCGCGACATCCCCGCCGAGGCGCTGCTGCACGCCGACTTCGGGCACCCCGTGATCACCGAGGTGACCGGGCTCTTCGCCCGCGCGGACGGTGTCGTGATCGGCACGCCCGTCTACAAGGCGGCCTACTCCGGTCTGCTGAAGTCGCTGCTGGACCTGCTGCCGCAGTACGCCCTGACCGGCAAGACGGTGCTGCCGCTGGCGACCGGCGGGACCACGGCCCACGTCCTGGCCATCGACTACGCCCTGCGCCCGGTGCTCAGTTCCATGGGCGCCGGACACATCGTCCAGGGCTGGTTCACCCTCGACAAGGACATCACGGTGGGCGACGACGGTCTGCTCGCCGTCGCGCCGGCGGCGGCCGAGGCGCTCGTCCAGGTCGTCGACCACTTCTCCGCGGCGCTCGGCAGGACCGCCCCGCTCGCGGCGGCCGGCCGAGCGGCGTGACCCGACCCACCAGCGGCTGATCCACCGGCCGAGCCACCGGCACCGAGAGGAACGAGCCGACGTGAACCTCACCTTCCACTGGTTCCTGCCCACCAACGGCGACAGCCGCCATGTCGTCGGCGGCGGCCACGGCACTCCCGTGACCGCACCCGGAGGCGACCGGCCGCCGCACGTCCGCTACCTGACCCAGGTCGCCCGCGCCGCCGAGGACCTCGGCTTCACCGGCGTGCTGACCCCCACCGGCGCGTGGTGCGAGGACGCCTGGCTGACCACCGCGATGATCAGCCAGCACACCGAGCGGCTGAAGTTCCTGGTCGCCTTCCGGCCCGGTTTCGTCTCCCCGACCCTCGCCGCCCAGATGTCGGCCACCTTCCAGCGGCAGACCGGCGGCCGGCTGCTGCTCAACGTGGTCACGGGCGGGGAGAGCAAGGAGCAGCGCGCCTACGGTGACTTCCTCGACAAGGACGCCCGTTACGCCCGTACGGACGAGTTCCTCCAGGTCGTGCGCGGGTTGTGGGAGGACGACGGTCCGGTGAGCCTGGCGGGGGAGCACCTGAGGGTCGAGGACGCCCGGCTCAGCCGGTTGCCCGACCCGGTGCCGGAGATCTACTTCGGCGGTTCCTCGCCCGCCGCCGGCCATGTCGCCGCCCGGCACGCGGACGTCTACCTCACCTGGGGCGAGCCGCCGGCCGCCGTCGCCGAGAAGATCGCCTGGATCCGGACGCTCGCCCAGCGGCAGGGGCGGAACATCCGCTTCGGCATCCGCCTCCACGTCATCACCCGTGACACCGCGGCGCAGGCGTGGGCCGAGGCCCAGCGGCTCCTCGACGGCTTCGACCCCGAGACCGTCGCCTCCGTCCAGGCCGGGCTGGCGCGCAGCGAGTCCGAGGGGCAGCAGCGGATGCTCGCGCTGCACGGAGGGGGCGGGAACCGGGACGGGCTGGAGATCCACCCCAACCTGTGGGCCGGCATCGGCCTGGTGCGCGGCGGCGCCGGCACGGCGCTGGTCGGCAGCCACCCGGAGGTGGCCGAGCGGATCGCCGAGTACCACCGGCTCGGCATCGACGAGTTCGTCCTCTCCGGCTATCCGCACCTGGAGGAGGCCTACTGGTTCGGGGAGAACGTCCTGCCGCGGCTCGCCGCGCAGGGGCTGTGGGGGAGGGGCACGGGAACCTCCACCCCCGAGCCCGCACCCCCCGAAGCTCCCCCGCCCCCCGACCTCCGCTCCTCAAGCCCCACCTCCACTCCCGCCCTGCTCACCGCCGCGCCCCCACAGGGCCGGTGACCACTCACGGACGATCAGGAAGGCACCGCTCTCGTGTCCGTATCTCCCCCTCTTCATCTCGCCGTGGCGCTGGACGGCACCGGCTGGCACCCCGCCGCGTGGCGCGAGCCGGGCGCACGGCCGCAGGATCTGTTCACCGCCCGCCACTGGGCCGGCCTGGTGGCGGAGGCCGAACAGGGCCTGCTGGACTTCGTCACCTTCGAGGACGGGCTCGGCCGGCAGAGCACGGACCCGGTCGCGCAGGACGACCGCACCGACCAGGTGCGGGGCCGGCTCGACGCGGTGCTCCTCGCCGCCCGGATCGCCCCGCTGACCCGGCACATCGGACTGGTACCGACCGCGATCGTCACCCACACCGAGCCGTTCCACCTCTCCAAGGCGATCGCCACCCTGGACTACGTCAGCGCGGGCCGCGCGGGCCTGCGCGTGCAGGTGTCGGCCCGGCCGGACGTGGCCGCGCACTTCGGGCGCCGTACGTTCCCGAGCGTCGGCCCGGAGGACCTGGAGACCCGGGCCGGGCGGGAGCTGGTCGCCGACCTGTTCGAGGAGGCCGCCGACCACGTCGAGGTGATCCGTCGGCTCTGGGACAGTTGGGAGGACGACGCGGAGATCCGCGACGCCGCCACCGGACGCTTCATCGACCGCGACAAACTGCACTACATCGACTTCCACGGCCGGCACTTCAGCGTCAAGGGCCCCTCCATCACTCCTCGTCCGCCCCAGGGCCAGCCCGTCGTCAGCGCCCTCGGCCACCGGAGCGTGCCGTACCGCCTGATCGGCACCTCGGCCGACATCGGCTACGTCACCCCGCACGACACCGACCAGGCCCACGCGATCGTCGCCGAGATCCGCGCGGCCCAGGCCGCGGCGGGCCGGGCCGAGGGGCCGCTGCACGTCTTCGGTGACCTGCTGGTCTTCCTGGACGACGAACCCGCCGCGGCCCGGGACCGCAGGGCCCGCCTGGACGACCTCGCGGGCGAGACACTCACCAGCGACGCCGAGATCTTCACGGGGACCCCCGCGCAACTGGCCGACCTGCTGCTGGAGCGGCGCCGGGCCGGCCTGACCGGCTTCCGGCTGCGCCCGGCGGTGACCGGCCACGACCTGGAGCGGATCACCCGGGGGCTGGTCCCCGAACTCCAGCGCCGCGACGCCTTCCGGCGCGCCTACGAGGCGGACACCCTGCGTGGCCTCCTCGGACTCGCCCGCCCCGCCAACCGCTACGCCGCCGCCTGAGGCGCAAGGAGTCGTACGACATGACCACGCCACACCCGAACGGCCCGGCGGCCCCGGGCGACCCGGCCCGGGGCAAGGCCCTTGGCGACCCGGCCACGGGCAAACCCCTGAAGCAGATCCATCTCGCGGCCCACTTCCCGGGCGTCAACAACACCACCGTGTGGAGCGACCCCAGGGCCGGCAGCCACATCGAGTTCAGCTCGTTCGCGCACTTCGCCCGGACCGCCGAACGCGCCAAGTTCGACTTCCTGTTCCTCGCCGAGGGACTGCGGCTGCGCGAACAGGGCGGCCAGATCTACGACCTGGACGTGGTCGGCCGCCCCGACACGTTCACCGTCCTGTCCGCGCTCGCCGCCGTCACCGAGCACCTCGGCCTGACCGGCACCATCAACTCCACCTTCAACGAGCCGTACGAGGTGGCCCGCCAGTTCGCCTCCCTCGACCACCTGTCGGGCGGGCGCGCCGCCTGGAACGTCGTGACCTCCTGGGACGCCTTCACCGGCGAGAACTTCCGGCGCGGCGGCTTCCTCCCCCAGGAGGAACGCTACTCACGGGCCGAGGAGTTCCTGGCCACGGCCAACGAACTCTTCGACTCCTGGCCCGGCGACGAGATCGTCGCCGACCAGGAGAGCGGGGTGTTCCTCCGGGACGCGAAGGCCGGCTCCTTCGCCCACAGCGGCCGGCACTTCGACATCCACGGGCGGTTCGACGTACCGCGCTCCCCACAGGGACGGCCGGTGATCTTCCAGGCCGGTGACTCCGAGGAGGGCCGCGAGTTCGCCGCCGCGAGCGCCGACGCCATCTTCAGCCGGTACGCCACCCTGGAGGGCGGACAGTCCTTCTACACGGATGTGAAGAACCGCCTCGCCAAGTACGGCCGCCGCCCCGACGAACTGCTCATCCTGCCCGCCGCCGGCTTCGTCCTCGCCGACACGGACACCGAGGCCGAGGAACTCGCCAAGGAGATCCGCCGGCAGCAGGTCAGCGGCGCCACCGCCCTCAAACACCTGGAGTTCGTCTGGAACCGGGACCTGTCCGGCTACGACCCGGACGGCCCGCTGCCCGACATCGACCCGGACGTGGGGGAGCACCACGTCGCCCGCGGCCGGGCCCAGGTGCGGATGTACCGCGACCCGCTGGCCACCGCCCGCGAGTGGCGCGCCCTCGCCGAGGCCAACGACTGGTCCATCCGCGACCTGGTCATCGAGACCGGCAACCGGCAGAGCTTCGTCGGCTCCCCGGAGACCGTCGCCCGCACCCTCGACGCCTACGTCCAGGCCGACGCGAGCGACGGCTTCATCCTGGTTCCGCACCTCACCCCGACCGGCCTCGACGACTTCGCCGACAAGGTCGTACCGCTGCTCCAGGAACGCGGGGTGTTCCGGCACGACTACACGGGCACCACCCTCCGCGACCACCTCGGCCTGGCGCACCCCGACTCGCGCTCCGGCTCCCGCCCCGGCTTCCGTCCCGACGCCCACGCGGTGCCGGTGCCGGAGGAACGGCGGGCGGTCTCGTGAAGTTCCTGGCCATCACCCTCATCGTGCACGCGCCGGACCCGGTGACCGGTGTGCGGAAGCCGACGCGGGAACGTTTCCGCGAAGTGATCGACAACGCCCTGCTCGCCGAGGAGCTGGGCTTCGACGGCTTCGGAGTAGGCGAACGCCACGAGCGGCCGTTCATCTCCTCCTCGCCTCCGGTCGTCCTGAGCCACATCGCCGCCCTGACCTCGCGCATCCGGCTGTTCACCGCCGTCACCACGCTCAGCCTGCTCGACCCGGTACGCGCGTACGAGGACTACGCCACCCTCGACCACCTCTCCGGGGGCCGGCTCGACCTGATCATCGGCAAGGGCAACGGCACCGCCCAGCGCGAGCTGTTCCAGGTCACCCCCGAGGACCAGTGGGAGCGCAACGCCGAGAGCTATGAGCTGTTCCGCCGGATCTGGCGCGAGGACAAGGTGACCGCCGCCCCGCGCTTCCGTCCCGCGCTGACCGAAGCGGAGGTGTGGCCCAGGCCGTACCAGCGGCCCGTACGGGTCTGGCACGGCAGCGCGACCAGCAGGGAGTCGGTCGACCTCGCCGCCCGCTACGGCGACCCGCTCTTCTCCGCCAACGTCACTCATCCCATCGAGCCGTACGCCGAACTCGTCCGCCACTACCGGGAGCGGTGGGAGCACTACGGTCACGACCCGGCCCGCGCCGTCGTCGGCGCGGGGACGGCCGGTTTCTACGCGGCCCGCACCTCCCAGGAGGCGATCGCCGCGTACCGACCGGTGTTCGAGGGCAACCTCGCGTTCCAGAGACGGCTGGGCATCGAGCCGGTCTTCCCGACCCTGGAGGACTTCGTCGAGCGCAGTTCCGCGCTGGTCGGCAGCCCCCAGCAGGTGATCGAGAAGGTGCACCGCTACCACGCGCGGTTCGGGCACAGCGTGCTCCATCTGCACGCCGACGCGAGCGGCCTCCCGGCGGACCGCCACCGGGCCTCGCTCGAACTCTTCCAGTCCGACATCGCGCCGGTGCTGCGGCGCGAGATCCCGGATCCGCCGTTCCCCTGGGCTCCGGTGGGGACGGAGGACGACGGAACCGGAACGGGGGCCGGGGCCGGGGCCGGTCGTGATCCGCACCCCGAGCCCGCGTCCGGGCCGGTTTCCGGGCCTGGGCCAGATCTCGCGTCCGTGGCCGATTCCGAGGCCGTCCCCGCCACTTCGTCCACGCCCACCGACCGCTGAGGAGAAACACGCGACCATGTCCGGCACACCTCTCGGGGTTCTCGACCTCGTCCCGGTTCCGTCCGGTGCCACCGCCGCCCAGGCGCTGCGCAACTCTCTCGACCTGGCCAGGCAGACCGAGCGTCACGGCTACGCGCGCTACTGGTTCGCCGAGCACCACCTCAACCCGGGGGTGGCCGGAACCTCCCCCGCCGTCCTGCTGGCACTGACCGCCGCCGCGACCTCCACGATCCGGATCGGATCCGGGGCCGTACTGCTCGGTCACCGCACCGCGCTGTCGACCGTGGAGGAGTTCGGGCTGATCGACGCCCTGCATCCCGGGCGCCTCGACCTGGGGCTCGGCCGCTCGGGCGGAAAGCCCTCGAAACCCGCGGCGACCCCCGGCCCGGCCACCACCCCCGTCGTCGACGGAAAGGCCCCCAACGGTCTGAGCATCCCGCCGCGGTTCTCCCCGCAGCACCTGCTCAAGTCCCCCCGTTTCCAGCTCCAGCAGCGGCTGCTGCACCAGCCCGGCGCCGGCCCCCAGGACTACGGCGAGCAGATCGACGACATCCTCGCGCTGCTGCGCGGCGACTACCGCTCGGCGGACGGCGTCGAAGCACACGCCGTCCCCGGCGAGGGCGCCGAGGTGGAGGTGTGGATCCTCGGCAGCAGCGGCGGGCAGAGCGCCGACGTCGCCGGCCGCAACGGGCTGCCCTTCGCGGCGAACTACCACGTCAGCCCGGCCACCGTGCTGGAGGCGGCGGAGGGCTACCGGGCCGCGTTCCAGCCGTCCGACCACCTGGACAAGCCCTACGTCAGTGTCTCCGCCGACGTCGTCGTCGCCGAGGACGACGAGACCGCGCGCGAACTGGCCACCGGATACGCCCTGTGGGTCCGCAGCATCCGCACGGGTGAGGGCGCGATCCCGTTCCCGACCCCGGAGCAGGCCCGCGCCCACGAGTGGAGCGAAGCGGACCGGACACTCGTCGCCGATCGCGTCGACACCCAGTTCGTCGGCTCCCCGGGCCGAGTCGCCGACCAGCTCGAACGGCTGCAGGAGGCCACCGGGGCGGACGAGTTGCTCATCACCACCATCACCCACGATCACG
This sequence comes from Streptomyces ziwulingensis, assembly GCF_039542605.1. Classification (NCBI taxonomy): domain Bacteria; kingdom Bacillati; phylum Actinomycetota; class Actinomycetes; order Kitasatosporales; family Streptomycetaceae; genus Streptomyces; species Streptomyces ziwulingensis. Next base: position 62,317 of record NZ_BAABIG010000080.1, on the reverse strand, counting down.
CCGACCGGGTGCGTTCGTACCAGCTCCTCGCGGAGGAGTGGCGGCGCCGGTGAGGCTGGTGATGTGTCCCTGACCGGACTTATCCACAGGGCCAAGCGGAGTTTCGCGATCTGCGAGATCGTCGGGTCATGACGAACCACAGCGAAACGAACGGGTCCTTCGACAACGCGGAAAACGCCGACATCGGCGGATACGAACGACCTGAGCCTCACCGGTCCGCGCGGTCCGCGCGGATCACCGAGGCCGCCGTGACCGCCGCGTCCGCCGGCACGTCGGAGGCCGCCGGGGGTGCCGAGGCCGCCGGGGCCGCCGGGGCCGCGTACGACGGTCACGGTGACGAGCAGCGGATCACCCTGCGCAGCCCGGCGGAACTGGCCGACGCCCTGCCCTACCTGCTCGGTTACCGCCCCGAGGACAGCATCGTCCTGGCCGCCCTGCACGACCGGTCCGGCCGCGGCCGGTTCGGCGGCCGGGCCCGCCTGGGCATCCCCGCCCACGCGGACGACTGGGACGCCGCGGCCCGGCAACTGGTGCACGGTCTGATCACCGGCAGCGAGCGCAGGGGCGGCCGGCCCGAGCAGATGGTCGCCTACCTCTGCCAGGAGCCGGCGCCGGGCGAGACCGGCCGCGAGGTGATGACCCGACTGCGACCGCTGGCCCAGAAGCTGCGCCTGGAGTGCGGAGCCCTCGACGTACCCGTGGTCGAGGCGCTGTGCCTGTCCGGAGGACGCTTCTGGTCGTACTGCTGCGACGACGAGTCGTGCTGCCCGGCCGGGGGCCTGCCGGTGGGCCCGCCGGGTACGTCGGTGCTGGCCGCCGCCGCGACGTACGCGGGCATTCAGGTGCGCGGCACGCTGCGCGAGTTGCGCTCCAGGCTGCTCCCCCGGGAGGACTCCGCCGCCCGCGCGCAGGAGGCCGCGCTCGACGCGGCCAGCGGGGAACTGGTCTCCCGGATCCTCGACGACACCGGCCGCGCGGACGTGGCCGCGCAGACCGTCGCACTGGCGGAGCGCGTCATGGGGCGCCTGGCCGAGGCACCGCCCGCGGCCGACCCCCGACGCGCCGACGGCCACGACGACGGACTGCTGGCGCACGACGAGGCCGCGCGGCTGCTCCTCGGACTCCAGGACCGCACGACACGGGACCGCGCGGCGCAGTGGATGGAGGGCGAGGACTCCGGCCCCGCCCTCCGGCTCTGGCGCGCGCTGGCCCGCCGCTGCGTAGGGTCGTACGGCGAATACGCCGCCGCGCCGCTCACCCTGGCGGGCTGGGTCGCCTGGTCCACCGGTGACGAACTCGAAGCGCGGGAGGCGCTGGCGATGGCGTTGGGCGCGGACTCCGAGTACCTGTTCGCCCGCCTCCTCCACCAGGCGTGCAACGAGGGCCTCGACCCCGAGTCGATCCGGCGCTGTCTGCGCGGGGAGAGCGGAGGCCGCACCCCTTCGGCCGACGCGGCTCCGGCCGTCTCTTCCACAGCCGTCTCGTCCACGGCAGTCTCGCCCACGGCCCCGGCGTCCAGCCGGCACCGGCGCCCACCGCGCACGCCGAAGGGCACCGGCCGTCCGGAGAGCGGGCCCGCCGGGCGGAGCCGTGCGGCGCGCTCGCGGCCCTCGGGGAGGGCCGCCGGTGTCCGGAAGAAGGCCTGTCCGGGCGGACGGGACGCCGAGGGGCCGGCGAACAGGGAGTAGCCGGAACCGGGGTGAGGCGGCGTCGCCCGTTCACCGCTTCCCCTGCGGCGTCCGGGGGACGGGCGTGACCCGGAGCGCGTCCGCCCCGTTCCCTTGTGTGGCGGAACGCCCGCACGAACCGTACCGCCACACCGCACCGCCGCGCCCGCACCGCCCCGCCCACACCGCCCCGCCCCGTCCACACCGGTTCGCGACCCCACATCTGCCCCAGCGCACCAACCGTCGCGCCGGAGCCCGACCACCAGCGCCGCACCTGCCCGAGGCGTATCGAGCGCAGAGGAAGTCCTCGCATGCACCAGCCGATCCAGTCCTCCTCCTCCGCTTCCCCCGCCACCGGTTCCGCGTCCCTCGCCGCCAGTACGGCTGCCCCCGCCTCGGGCGGGAGCAGCAGCCCCAGCCCGTCCGCGAGCGGTGCGGCGTCGCCACCGAGTCCGCTGGAGGCTCCGAACCACCTTGCCCCCTCGGGCCCCTTCGACCGGCCGGGCCAGAACGACAGCCGCAGCCGCAGCCGCGAACGTGACCGCGACCGTGGCCGAGGGCACGGCCAGGGAGCCGACTTGCCGACGAGCCGACTTGGTTCCGTCGCTGTGCCGGCTCCGGTGGCACGGGCGACGTCACGGTCGATTCCCCGGGTGGCGCCCCGGAGAGCCGCCGGACCGGGCGGCCTCCCGCCCACTCATGTGACCCTGATCTGCGTCGCCCTCCCCGGACTGGCCATCTCCACCGACCAGGGCCAGTTGACGGGACGCGGACTGGAAGGGTTCTACCGCGGGGGCCGACGCCTCCTCTCCCGGTGCGGACTTCTCGTCGCCGGACGCGAACCCGTACCGGTGCAGGCACGCATGACCGCTGCCGACCGGGCCCGTTTCGTGGGAACGGTCCGGTCCTCCTCGCCGCCCGGACCGGACCCGGACATCATGGTCGAGCGGATCCGCCACGCGGACGGCACGGAACGGATCACGCTGCGCAACTGGGGACCGCGGCCCCTGCGCCTGCCGGTCGAGGTGGCCCTCGGGACGGACCTGGCCGACCTCGGGGCGATCGCCGCCGGCGCCACGGGCCCCGACCTGCCCGCCACGGTGCACGACTCCGGTCTGCGCTGGTCGTGTTCCGCCGGCACCTCGTCTGTCGCGGCCGTTCCACCCCCTGCGGAGGCACTGGCCTCGGCGGGACTGCTGCGCTGGGAGTTCGATCTGGCACCGGGCGAGAGCAGGCGCCTGGAACTGCGGGTACGGCCGGACGGCGCGGGTCCGCTACGGGCCGTCGGACACGCCGCGACCAGCCCGCTGGCACCCTCGCGGGCGACCGGCGACGAGCCCGGCGTACCCGCGCTCTGGCGGACGGGCATCGAGGATCTGCGGGCCCTCCTCCTGCGCGACCCCGGTCACCCGGCGGACATCCACCTGGCGGCCGGGGCGCCGTGGCGCTGCGGCCTGGCCCCTGCCGAGTCCCTCGTCGCCGCCCGCATGACGCTCCCCCTCGGCACGCGTCTGGCCGTCGGCACCCTGCGCACCCTCGCCCGCACCCAGACCCCCGGCACCGGCCCTCGCTCGGGCATGATCCCCGGGCCACGACGGGACGCGGGCCCGCACCTGCCGCCCACCTGCACCGGCACCGAGGCCACCCTGCTCTTCCCGGTGCTCCTGGCCGAGGCCCGCCGCTGGGGGCTGCCCGAATCCGACACGGACGAGCTGCTGCCGACCGCCGAGCACTGTCTGGCCTGGCTGCGCGCCACCGTCGGAGACGGCACCTACGTGCCCGACCCGCACCCGGACGGCCCCGTGCGCTGCGAGACCCAGGCCCACGCCCACCGGGCCGCCCTGCTCGGCGCCGACCTGCTCGACGCCTGCAACAGGCCCGGGGGCCCCGCACTGCGCGAGTGGGCGGGGCGACTGCGCGCCGCCTTCCAGCGGGACTTCTGGCTGGACGACCCGAGCGGAGGCCGGCCCGCCGCGGCCACCACCCGGGACGGACGCCCCGTACCGCACCTCGGTTGCGCCGCCGCCCACCTCCTCGACACCGGCTTGCTGGGCGGCGGCGCCCACGCCCCTGGCCTGCTGGACAGCGTGCGCACCGAGCAACTCGCCCGGCTGCTCGGCGCCCCGGCCATGGACTGCGGCTGGGGACTGCGCGGGCTCGGCGCGAAGGAGCCCGGGTACAACCCGTTCGGCCACCGCGCCGGCGCGGTACGGGTGCACGAGACGGCTGTCGCCGTGGCCGGGCTGGCCGCCGCCGGTCACGAGAGGGAGGCCGGTTCCCTGGCCCGGGGCACCCTGGCCGCGGCCGGCGCCTTCGGCCACCGGCTGCCCGAGATGTACGCGGGGGAGCAGCGCACGGAGGGCGGCGCCCCCCTCGCGCACCCGGCCGCCTGCCGTCCCGCCGCCACCGCCGCGGCCGCCGGCGTCCTGCTGCTCACCTCGCTCGTGGGAATCCGCCCCGACGCCCCCGCCGGGACGGTCACCCTGCGCCCGCTGCGCGAAGCCCCCCTCGGTGAACTCGGACTCACCGGGCTGCGGGTGGCGGGCGCGCCCTTCTCCGTGCGGGTCAGCCGACTCGGCCTGGCCATGGTCGAGGAGGCGGCCGACGGACTGCAGCTAGGGGTGTGACCTGGCCTGAGACGATGCCCGACGACAACCGGGAGCAGACGGTGGGACTACTCGCGCACACCAGTGGACCCGCTACGGGCGCACCCCGCGAAGGGCGTGTTTATCGTCAGGGAGACGACTATGATCGCGGCATGTCCTACGACCCGTCAGCTTTCCCGCCCTTCGCCGTCACCGTGGACCTGGTCGTGCTGACCGTGCGCAGTCATGCCCTGTGCTCGCTGGCGGTACGCAGGGGCGAACCGCCGTTCCAGGGGCGCTGGGCCCTCCCCGGCGGTTTCGTGCGGGAGGACGAGGACCTCGCGCAGGCCGCGGCGCGCGAACTGGCCGAGGAGACGGGACTGCGCGTCCACGACCCCGCCGCACCCGCCCAGGACGACGGCGCACACCTGGAGCAACTGGCGACGTACGGCGATCCCGGACGTGACCCCCGGATGCGGGTGGTGAGCGTCGCCCACCTCGCTCTCGCCCCCGACCTGCCCGCACCCCGGGCGGGCGGTGACGCCAGCAACGCCCGCTGGGCACCGGTGGGAGAGATGCTGGAACGCGGCGGCCACGGCCGCGACGGCGAACCCGTGGCACCCCTGGCCTTCGACCACCACCAGATCCTGGCCGACGGCGTGGAACGCGCCCGTTCCAAGATCGAGTACTCGTCGCTGGCCACCGCCTTCTGCCCGCCGGAGTTCACCGTGGGCGAGCTGCGCCGCGTCTACGAGGCGGTGTGGGGCGTGGCCCTGGACCCGCGGAACTTCCACCGCAAGGTCACCGGCACCCCAGGGTTCCTCGTGCCCACGGGTGGCACGACCACGCGCCAGGGCGGCCGTCCGGCCCAGCTCTTCCGGGCCGGCGGAGCGACACTCCTGAACCCGCCGATGCTGCGTCCGGAGGTGTGAGGGGCGAGTCCTGGGCCACGACCGTGCGCCGCCAGAAAAACCGGACATAGCGCGTTATCTTGCTTCGGGTGATCCAGGCCATCGGACTGACCAGCAACCCCCGCAAAGAGTCTCCCCCCGCCGTCGACGACGTCTCCTTCGAGGCGTGCGCGGGCCGCGTCACCGTGCTGCTCGGAGCGTCGGGCGCCGGCAAGACGACAGCGCTCAGACTCATGCTCGAACTGCAACACGGCCGCGGCGTCACCTACTTCAGAGGCCGCCCCCTGCGCCGTATCGCCCACCCCTCCCGCGAGGTCGGTGTCCTGCTGGGTGACGTGCCCGGCCACCCCGCCCGTACGGTCCGCGGCCACCTCCGCATGCTGTGCGCGGCGGCCGGCGTCCCGGTGCGGCGCGCCGACGAAGTCCTGGAAGCGGTCGGGCTCGTCAGCCTGCGCGACGAACGCCTGGGCACCCTGTCCCGCGGCATGGACCGCCGCCTCGGCCTCGGCTGCGCCCTGCTGGCCGACCCGCACACGCTCGTCCTCGACGATCCGGCCGCCGGGCTCTCCGCCCGCGAGAGCCGATGGCTGCACGGCACACTGCGCGCGTACGCGGTCCAGGGTGGGACGGTGCTGCTCACCACGGCCGATCCCAAGGAGGCCGCACGCGTCGCCGACCACGTCGTGACACTGGAGCACGGCAGGCTCGTCGCCGACCAGCAGGCGTCGGACTTCGCCCGCACCCGGCTGCGCCCCAGGGTCGCCGTCCGCAGCCCCCACGCCGCCCGCCTCGCCGCGCTTCTCACCAAAGAGGCCCGCGCCACTCATCGCTCCGTCGAGGTGGTCCACGAGGGCGGCAACCGCCTGGCCGTGTACGGCAGTACCTGCGCTGTCGTGGGCGACACCGCCTTCCGTCACGGAATCCTCGTCCATCAACTGGCGGACGAGATCGGCGACATGGGTGCCGGAGCCGGTGCAGGAGCCGGCGCCGGGGCCGATGGGGATGCTGACGACGAGGAGGCGGACGGCACGGACGCCGCCACCGCCACCACCTCGGTCGCAGGCGGGAACACGGCGGCTGCGGCGGCGGGCGAGCGGGACCGAGACCACTGCCCGGCCGGCCGCCCGGAAGCGGCCGAGGTAGCGGCCGAGGAAGGGGCGGAATCCGCCCAGCCCGCCCACTCGTCCCCGGCGCCCCGGCCACACCTGCGTGCCGATCCCGGCGACGCGCTGTCTCCCCTCCCGCCCCCCATTTCCGTCCGCTCCGCCCCCAGCCCCCTGCGCCCCCTGCGCTACGAGATCCGGCGGACCGTCGGCATCGGTACCGTATTCCTGACGGGCGCTGTCGTACTCCTCGTGTCCGCCGTCACCGCCGTCATCCTGGCCCGCGTCGGGCACACTCCGCAGCCGCGGCTGCTGGCCGCCTGGCCGAGGGAACTGCCACTGCCGCCCGCGGCGCTCGGCGCGGGGCTGCTGGGGGCGCTCGCCTTCGGCGACGAGTTCCGCCACCCCGCGCTGGCGGTGGACCGGGGCACCGTGCCGCGCCGGCTGGGACTGCTGGGCGCCAAACTCCTGGTCTCCGCAGTCGTCGCGCTGCTGCTGGCCGTCCTCACGGTCGGCTGTGACGCCGAAGTGCTCCACGTGTTCTACGGACAGGAGTTCTCCAGGGTTCCCGCCGACTGGGTCGCACTGAGCACGGGTTGGGCCGGCCTGGTGATCGGATGCGCCTGGGCGGGCGTGCTGGCCGCGGGCGTCTTCCGGTCCACCACCGCCGGTCTCGCGGCCGTGGTCACCGTTCCGGTGCTCGTCGTCCCGCTCGTGCGCGAGGTCTGGGACGGCGGTTCGGTACGGACCGCCGCCGGTCTCCCCCTGCGGGTGCGGGAGGTACTCCTGGCGCAGTGGCCCTTCGGCGGAGAGCGCTACGTGGCCGCCGCGCTGCGCGCGCTCGGCCAACCTGTGGCCGGCGCACTGGCGTTGTCGCTGACCGCTCTGCTCTGCGCTTATCTGCTCACCTCCCGGCGCGGCAGAGTCCGATGACGACCGTCCGGGGCGCCGCCGGTCCGGGCCTGTACGCAACTCCCCCGGGGAAAGCCCATTTCTTTCCGATAAGGCGTCAATTGCGACGGGGTGAGCGATCACCCTTTCGTGTGCTTTTCACCAAAGACCTCAAGGGAGTTGAGCTGAACGCCGACAAAGGAAGCGTGAGTACCCTTGCGCACACCATGATGACCGCCGCCCGCTCCGCCGACTCCGGCCTCGCGTCCCCGGGCGAATTCGACCGCTACCCCTACGCGGAGGCGCCCGCCGTCGACCGCGTCGGGATCCCCGCCTGGGAAGGAGTCGATGCCGAGCTGGGCCGCGTGGGCCGGCGCACCGCGGGCAACCGCGGCCGCGGACTGCACGGGCAACTTGTTCAGCAGCTCGGTCAGATGATCGTCTCCGGCGACCTGGGTGCCGACCGCCCGCTGGTGCCCGAGGAGATCGGCCAGCGTTTCGAGGTGTCCCGCACCGTCGTCCGGGAGTCGCTGCGCGTTCTGGAGGCCAAGGGCCTGGTGAGCGCCCGCCCCAACGTCGGCACGCGCGTGCGCCCCGTCAGTGACTGGAACCTGCTCGATCCCGACATCATCGAGTGGCGGGCCTTCGGGCCACAGCGCGACGACCAGCGCCGCGAGCTGAGCGAGCTGCGCTGGACGATCGAGCCGCTCGCCGCGCGCCTGGCCGCCGGACACGGGCGGGAGGACGTGCAGCAGCGCCTCACCGACATGGTCGCCATCATGGGCCACGCCATGGCCCAGGGCGACGCGCTCACCTTCTCCCGCGCCGACGCCGAATTCCACTCCCTCCTGATCCAGATCGCCGGCAACCGCATGCTGGAACACCTCTCCGGCATCGTGTCCGCCGCCCTCCAGGTCTCCGGCAATCCGGTCACGGGCTGTGACCGACCGAACGACGCGTCGCTGGCGCAGCACGGCCGGATCGTCGACGCGGTCGGCGCCGCCGACGCCACGGCGGCCGAAACGGCCATGCGTCAACTGCTCACCGTCCACCCCGAGGTGGAGCGGGTGGTGCCCGCCCCCCGGGAACACTGACCGCGTTCCGCCGGAGCGGCGCGTTCGGGCACGCCACCCCCCTCCCGTGGCGGTGCCCGGCCGGTTCGCCGTCGCCGCCGACCCCGCAGCGCCGCCCCGGCGCCGCGGGGTCGGCGGTCTGGCGACGGACCCCTGCCCGTTCCGCGGCCTCTCCGTGTCCCGTCGCTTCCCGGTCCCGCTTCTGGCCGGACCGGTGTCGTCTGTGACCCGTTATGTAAATATTTGAAAGTTTCCGCACGCTTATGGGGTGTGACTCGGGCCACGCGGATTGGGCGTAACGCTCGTGGAGGCCACGCGATGACCTAAGAGGCAGCAGCCGCGGAGGGAATACAGGCGCCGTTCACGGCGCTGTGCATCTCCCCGGCCTCCGCCCGCGCCGTCGGCCCATCCCCAAGCCGGCGGTCGGCTCCAGTCCGCCGTGGACGGGGCCGGAAGCCGTTCCCAACGTCCCGAGAGGTTGTTCGTGTCGGCCAGCACATCCCGTACGCTCCCGCCGGAGATCGCCGAGTCCGTCTCTGTCATGGCTCTCATTGAGCGGGGAAAGGCTGAGGGGCAGATCGCCGGCGATGACGTGCGTCGGGCCTTCGAAGCTGACCAGATTCCGGCCACTCAGTGGAAGAACGTACTGCGCAGCCTCAACCAGATCCTCGAGGAAGAGGGTGTGACGCTGATGGTCAGTGCCGCGGAGCCGAAGCGCACCCGAAAGAGCGTCGCAGCGAAGAGTCCCGTCAAGCGCACCGCCACCAAGACGGTCGCGGCCAAGACGGTGACCAGCAGGAAGACCACCACCGCCGCCACTGCGGCGCCGTCCGCCGCCGACCCCGCCGGCGAGGACGAGACCACCGCCAAGAAGACGGCGGCGAAGAAGACCACCGCCAAGAAGGTCGCGGCGAAGAAGACCACCGCCAAGAAGACGGCCGCGAAGAAGACCACCTCCAAGAAGGACGAGGGCGAGCTTCTCGAGGGGGACGAGGCGGTCGAGGAGACCAAAACCGGGGACGAGCCGGAGGGCACCGAGAACGCGGGCTTCGTCCTGTCCGACGACGACGAGGACGACGCGCCGGCCCAGCAGGTCGCCGCCGCCGGTGCCACCGCCGACCCGGTCAAGGACTACCTCAAGCAGATCGGCAAGGTCCCGCTGCTCAACGCCGAGCAGGAGGTCGAGCTGGCCAAGCGCATCGAGGCGGGCCTGTTCGCCGAGGACAAGCTGGCCAACGCCGACAAGCTGGCGCCGAAGCTCAAGCGCGAGCTGGAGATCATCGCCGAGGACGGCCGCCGCGCCAAGAACCACCTCCTGGAGGCCAACCTCCGCCTGGTGGTCTCCCTGGCCAAGCGCTACACCGGCCGCGGCATGCTCTTCCTGGACCTCATCCAGGAGGGCAACCTCGGTCTGATCCGCGCGGTGGAGAAGTTCGACTACACCAAGGGCTACAAGTTCTCCACGTACGCCACCTGGTGGATCCGGCAGGCGATCACCCGCGCCATGGCCGACCAGGCCCGCACCATCCGCATCCCCGTGCACATGGTCGAGGTCATCAACAAGCTCGCGCGCGTGCAGCGCCAGATGCTCCAGGACCTGGGCCGCGAGCCCACCCCGGAGGAACTGGCCAAGGAACTCGACATGACCCCGGAGAAGGTCATCGAGGTCCAGAAGTACGGCCGCGAGCCCATCTCCCTGCACACCCCGCTGGGCGAGGACGGCGACAGCGAGTTCGGCGACCTCATCGAGGACTCCGAAGCCGTCGTCCCGGCCGACGCGGTCAGCTTCACCCTGCTCCAGGAGCAGCTCCACTCGGTGCTCGACACCCTGTCCGAGCGCGAGGCGGGCGTCGTCTCCATGCGCTTCGGCCTCACCGACGGTCAGCCGAAGACCCTCGACGAGATCGGCAAGGTGTACGGCGTCACGCGCGAGCGGATCCGCCAGATCGAGTCCAAGACCATGTCGAAGCTGCGCCACCCGTCCCGCTCCCAGGTGCTGCGCGACTACCTCGACTGACCCGTGCCCGTGCGGGCGACAGGCCCGGTCCCCTGCGGGGGGCCGGGCCTGTCGCCGTGTCCGCCGACCGCGCAGGACGATGGCCGTCGCCCCGGGGGTGCGGGGCGGCGTCGAGTGAATCACTCTGGGTGTTTCCTGACCACCGTGGAGTGAGGAGCCCCTATGCGCCGTCCTTCCGCCCGGGCGCTGGCCCGGCCGCTGGTTCTGGTGGTCGCGGCGTCCGGCATACCGCTCGCGTCCGCCGAGCCCGCCACCGCCGACAGCGTCGTCGTCGGGGGTTTCCCGGTCGACGTGGCCGACAGTCCGTGGACGGTGGCCCTGTCCAGCCGTGACCGGTTCGGGGGTACGCGGGCGGGACAGTTCTGCGGGGGAGTGGCGGTCGGCCGGACCACCGTCCTCACCGCCGCCCACTGCCTCGGGCAGGACGTCCTGGGAGCGGCGCCGCGGAGCATGCGCGACCTGAAGGTCGTCGCGGGCCGTACGGACCTGCTCTCGGAGCAGGGCGCGGAGATCCCCGTGCGCGAGATCTGGGTGAATCCGGCGTACGACGACGCCGGCAACTCCGGCGACTTCGCCGTCCTCACCCTCTCCCAGGCCCTGCCGCCCGGATCCGCCGCCACGGCGGCGGCCACCGGCGACCCCGCCTACCTGCCGGGAACGGGCGCCGTGGTCTACGGGTGGGGCGACACCTCGGGCGCCGGCGACTATCCGAACAGCCTGCGGGGTTCCCACGTGCGCGTCCTGCCCGACGCGCTCTGTGCGCAGGCGTATCCGGGCAGTGCGGAGGGCCGTTACGGCAGCGCGGACATGCTCTGCGCCGGGGAGGGAGCCGGGGGCCGCGACGCCTGCCAGGGGGACAGCGGCGGGCCGCTGATGGCCCAGGGGAAACTCATCGGACTGGTGTCCTGGGGAAGCGGCTGCGGACGGTCGGGAAAACCCGGGGTCTACACGCGCGTCTCCGCCGTCCTACGGAGCCTGGGACGGGCGTCCGGGGAGACGGTCGCGCCGACCGGTCGCAGGGCGCGACGCGCCGCCTGAGGGCCGCCGAGGACGGACCTGAGTCGCATGCGGGTATACGGGCGAGGGCGGTCACCTCCCGAGGGAGGTGACCGCCCTTACACCGGCCTGGGCCGGTCTCGCTCGTCGTCGGACGCGATGTGTCAGCGCTCGTCTTCGGATGTACTTTCCGGAACGGAGGTCAGGCGCTCGCTCTCGTCCTGTATCTCAGCGGCGATCTTCTTGAGTTCCGGCTCGAACTTGCGGCCGTGGTGGGCGCAGAAGAGCAGTTCTCCGCCGCTCAGCAGGACGACGCGCAGGTATGCCTGAGCGCCGCAACGGTCGCATCGGTCAGCGGCCGTCAGCGGGCTCGCGGAAGTCAGAACAGTAGTCACGTCGCCTCTTCTCTAGCTCGACGAGCTGTCGTACCAGGGTCAACATCCAACCAGCCCCAAAACGTTCCCGCTCGTGGCTTTTTCTCGAAAAAACTTTCCGAGAAGGCTGACTGTTGCCGGTTGGCGGCGAATGTGCCGTATTGCGTGTCTCTGTGTCTTACGGGTTCGCGCAGTCGGTCGGGGGTCGGTCCCACCGGCTGGGTTGCCGGGTTGTTCATGAGGACGTGCCCGGAGCCTAAATGGTTCATGCCTCGAAGGGAACGTGATGTGTACTTCACTCCATCGAGGGATCGAACGAGCGTGCGACGCTGGACTAGGGTAAGTCCGCGACGAGGGTGGCGTTACAAGGGCTCTACCAGGGCTGGGTACCCTCTGAGCGGTGAACCAAGCCGCGCCCTTACCCAACAGGGCCCCATCTGAAATTCAGCGAGGAGCGAACCGCGTGACCGCCGAGACGTCCGTGCCGTCCACTGCGCTGCTGGCAGGAGCAGACCGGGACGGGTCCAACTACACCGCGCGGCACCTGCTCGTCCTCGAGGGGCTCGAGGCCGTGCGCAAGCGACCCGGCATGTACATCGGGTCCACCGACAGCCGTGGCCTGATGCACTGCCTGTGGGAGATCATCGACAACTCCGTGGACGAGGCCCTCGGTGGCTACTGCGACCACATCGACGTGATCCTCCACGACGACGGCTCGGTGGAGGTCCGCGACAACGGCCGCGGCATCCCGGTCGACGTCGAGCCCAAGACCGGGCTCTCCGGTGTCGAGGTCGTCCTGACCAAGCTGCACGCCGGCGGCAAGTTCGGCGGCGGCTCCTACGCCGCCTCCGGCGGTCTGCACGGCGTCGGCGCCTCCGTGGTGAACGCCCTCTCCGCCCGGCTCGACGTCGAGGTGGACCGCGGCGGGCAGACCCACGCCATCAGTTTCCGGCGCGGTGTCCCCGGCGCCTTCGCCGCCGCGGGCCCGGACGCCAAGTTCGAGGTCGAGAGCGGACTGCGCAAGGCCAGGAAGATTCCCAAGTCGCGCACCGGCACGCGCGTGCGCTACTGGGCCGACCGGCAGATCTTCCTGAAGGACGCCAAGCTCTCCCTCGACACGCTGCACCAGCGGGCCCGGCAGACCGCGTTCCTGGTGCCCGGCCTGACCATCGTGGTGCGGGACGAGTTCGGACTGGGCGAGGGCGGCAGCAAGGGCGAGGAGTCCTTCCGCTTCGACGGCGGCATCAGCGAGTTCTGCGAGTTCCTGGCCAAGGACAGGGGCATCTGCGACGTCCTCCGCCTCACCGGGCAGGGCAGCTTCAAGGAGACGGTCCCCGTCCTCGACGAGCGCGGCCAGATGACGCCCACCGAGGTCACCCGCGAACTCGGCGTCGATGTGGCGATGCGCTGGGGGACCGGCTACGACACGACGCTCAGGTCGTTCGTCAACATCATCGCCACCCCCAAGGGCGGCACCCACGTCGCCGGCTTCGAGCAGGCCATCGCCAAGACGATGAACGAGGTGCTGCGCGCCAAGAAGATGCTGCGCGTCGCCGAGGACGACATCGTCAAGGACGACGCCCTCGAAGGACTCACGGCGGTCGTCACGGTCCGGCTCGCCGAGCCGCAGTTCGAGGGGCAGACCAAGGAGGTGCTCGGCACCTCGGCGGCCCGCCGCATCGTGAACACCGTGATCACCAGGGAGCTCAAGGCGTTCCTGACCTCCACCAGGCGCGACGCCGCGCAGCAGGCCCGGGTCGTCATGGAGAAGGCCGTCGCCGCGGCCCGCACCCGCATCGCCGCGCGTCAGCACAAGGACGCCCAGCGCCGCAAGACGGCCCTGGAGTCCTCCTCGCTGCCCGCCAAGCTGGCCGACTGCCGCAGCGACGACGTGGACCGCAGCGAGCTGTTCATCGTCGAGGGGGACTCCGCGCTCGGCACCGCGAAGCTCGCCCGGAACTCCGAGTTCCAGGCGTTGCTGCCGATCCGGGGCAAGATCCTCAACGTCCAGAAGTCGTCCGTGACCGACATGCTGAAGAACGCCGAGTGCGGCGCGATCATCCAGGTCATAGGGGCCGGCTCCGGGCGCACCTTCGACATCGACACGGCCCGCTACGGCAAGATCATCATGATGACCGACGCCGATGTCGACGGTTCTCACATCCGGACGCTGCTGCTGACCCTGTTCCACCGCTACATGCGGCCCATGGTCAAGGCGGGCCGGGTCTTCGCCGCCGTGCCGCCGCTGCACCGCATCGAGATCGTCCAGCCGAAGAAGGGTCAGGACAAGTACGTCTACACGTACTCGGACCGCGAGCTGCGCGACAAGCTGATGGAGTTCCAGAGCAAGGGCGTGCGGTACAAGGACTCCATCCAGCGGTACAAGGGTCTGGGCGAGATGGACGCCGATCAGCTCGCGGAGACCACCATGGACCCGCGCCACCGCACCCTGCGCCGGATCAACCTCAGCGACCTCGAGGGCGCCGAGCAGGTCTTCGATCTGCTGATGGGCAACGACGTCGCTCCCCGCAAGGAGTTCATCTCCAACTCGGCGGCGACGCTCGACCGGTCACGGATCGACGCGTAACCGGACGGCGGCGCGCCCGCCCGGCCGCGGATGCGGGAGTGCTGCTCGCCCGCGACCTCGATGTCGCCATCCTGGTGAGCCTCGCCTTCGCGGTCGCCGTCTGGGCGGTCTACGGCGGCCTCGTCCCGGCGGTGCTGCTCGTCCTGCTCTCGCCCGTGGTGCCGGGCAGCCCGGAATCCCTCTTTCCGGGCGTCGACTTCCGGTACTTCCCGCTGCGGAACCCCGGACTGGTATCGATCCCGGCGGGTTCCCTGGCCGGCCGGCTCGGTACGGCCACCTCGCGGGAGACGCCGGACGAGGCCAGGCACGCCGGGACGGAGGCGCGGGCGCTGACGGGAGCGGGAGCCGCGTGACGGTGCTCCCGGAGCACCTTGGGCAGGCGTTGTCCCGTATCGCCGGTCAGCCGCGGGTCACCCACACATAGCGGTGTTCCGGGCGGCCCGCGTCGCCGTACCTGAGGGTCAGCCGGGCCCGTCCGGTGCGCTCCAGGAGTTTCAGATAGCGCTGGGCGGTCTGCCGGCTCACCCCCGTCAGCTCCGCGATCTCCAGGGCGGACAAGGGGCCGTCGGCCCGCATCAGGGACTGCCGTACCGCCTCCGCCGTGGTGGGGGAGTGCCCCTTGGGCAGCCCCGGCTCCGACACGGACGACAGGGCACCGAAGATGCGGTCCACCTCGGCCTGCTCCGCCTCGCCGCCGCCGTCGAGGGTGCGCCGCAGGACGGCGTACGCCTCCAGTTTGGCGCGCAGGCCGGCAAAGGCGAACGGCTTGACCAGGTACTGCAGGGCGCCCTGCCGCATCGCCGCCTGCACGGTCGACACGTCCCGCGCCGCGGTCACCATGATCACGTCGGTCTGGTGGCCCCGCCGGCGCATTTCGCCGACCACCTCCAGACCGGTGTGGTCGGGCAGGTAGTGGTCGAGCAGGACCAGGTCGACACGGGGGAGCGCCGCCAGGGCGCGCAGTGCCTCCCCGGCGGTGTGCGCCTGGCCGGCGACGTGGAAGCCAGGCACCTTCTCGACGTAGGCGGCGTTGACCCGTGCGACCCGGGTGTCGTCGTCCACGACCAGGACCTCGATCACCGTGACTCCTCCTCGACAGCGGTGCCGGCGGACGCGGCGGGTACGGTCCGGGGAGCCGGTGCGGCCAGCGCCTCGGGCAGGACGACGGTGAACTCGGCGCCGCCGCCCGGCGCCTCCCCCACCGTCACGCTGCCGCCCTGACGCTCGGCGAGCCGGCGCACCAGGGGCAGCCCGAGGCCGCGTTCGCGGTGTGCGGGCGGCTCCTTGGTGCTCCAGCCCTCCGTGAACACCGCCGCACGGTGTTCGGGCGCGACACCCGGACCCGTGTCCCGCACCTTGAGGACGACGGTCCGCGCCCGCGTACGCAACTCGACCTCCACGCGTGCGTGTGTCGTGCCCGCGGCGGCGTCGAGGGCGTTGTCCACCAGGTTGCCGACGACCGTGACGAGCCCCCGGGGGTCCACCAGACGGTCCGGCAGCCGCGTGCGGTCCGACACCCACAGGGCGACCCCGCGTTCGGCCGCGACGGTCGCCTTGCCGACCAGCGCGGCGGCCAGCAGGGGATCGGTGATCCGTTCGGCGATCTGCTCGGCGGTGGCCCGGTGGTCGCCCACCACCTCGCCGATGTACTCCACGGCCTCCTCGTACATCTCCAGTTCGAGCAGGCCCAGCAGGGTGTGCATGCGGTTGGCGTGCTCATGATCCAAGGCGCGCAGGGCGTCGGTCAGACCACGCGTGGAGTCCAGCTCCCGGCCGAGCTGCTCCAGCTCGGTGCGGTCGCGCAGGGTGGCGACGGCGCCGCCGTCGTCGGTGGGCATGCGGTTGGCGACCAGGACGCGCCGGCCGCGCACGGTCAGCAGGTCCGTGCCCGGCACCCGGCCGGCCAGCACGTCGGCCGTACGGCCCGCGCCGAGCGCCTCGTCGGGCAGCAGCCCGACGGCCTCGCCGCCGACGCCCAGCAGACGCTGCGCCTCGTCGTTGAGCAGCCGGACCCTCCCGCCGCGGTCCAGTGCGACGACGCCCTCCCGGATGCCGTGCAGCATGGCCTCGCGTTCGGCGAGCAGCGCCGCGATGTCGGAGAAGGCGAGGTCCCGGGTCTGCCGCTGGACCCGGCGGGAGATGAACCAGGCCGCGAGCGCACCGACGGCCAGCGCACCACCGGCGTACGCGAACAGCCCGGGGACGGCATGGACCAGACGGGCCCGGACGCTGTCGTACGCGATGCCCACCGAGACCGCCCCGACGACCCCGCCGCGCTCGTCGCGCAGCGGTACCTTGCCCCGGGCCGAGCGGCCCAGGGTGCCGTCGTCGATCTCCATCACCTCGCGCCCGGCCAGCGCCCGGCCCGGGTCGGTCGACACGGTCTCGCCGACCCGCCCCGGATCGGTGTGCGACCAGCGCACGCCCCGCCGGTCCATGATCACCACGTACTCCGCCCCGGTGGCCGCCCGGATCCGCTCCGCCTCCCGCTGCACGGGCCCGTCCGCCGAGGCGGGGGTGGCGCCGAGGTCGGCGGCGATCTGCGGTTGCTCCGCGGTGGTCTGCGCGATCGCCAGCGCCCGGCGCATCGCCTGGTCGTCCAACTGATCCCCGAGCGGCGCGAGGAACAGCCCGGTCGCGAGCACCGCGACCCCGGCGGCGATCGCCAACTGCATCACCAGTACCTGCGAGAACACCCGCCGCGGCAGACCGAGGCGCCGACGGCGTGCGGGAGGACCGGGACTCATGCCCACGACGGTACGTGGCCGCGCGCCGGGCGGTGCAGGGGATGTGACCGATCTCCCGGACCGTGCCCCGCCACCACCCCGTGACCGTGCCCCGCCAGCGCCCCCGGACCGTGCCCCATCCCCCCGGACCGTGCCCCACCAGCGCCCCCCGACCGTGCGCTGTGCGCCCCCAGCCGGGGCCCGCGTCCCTCCGCCACCCCCGCTCCTCGCGCGGGGTCAGCTCGCGAGTGCCGACGCCATGGCCAGTTCGCGGACCTCGGTCGCGTCCATCCGCGCGGGTGAGCCGAGGACGGAGGCCCCGCAGCTCTCCGGGCGCGGCGGCGCCGCCGCGCCCTGGGCGACGGCGACCCGCCAGTGCCGTCCGTCGGTGTGGGCCACGATCACCTCCCAGTGCGGCGCCGAGCCGTCCGTCCGCACGACGCTCAGCGCCCCGGCGGCCGCCTCACCCGCCGCCGCCCGCACCGCCAGCTCGGCGGCCTGCGCCGGACGCTCCCAGGCCGAGCGGCCGCGGCAGCCCGCCGTGACGATCCGGCCCTCGTGCGCCCCGCGCAGGATCTCCCGCACCGCGGGAGCGTCGACCCTGCCGTACGCGTAGCCGTACGGCAGGACCAGCACGGTCGGGGAGAAACGGTGGCCGCCCAGATGGGTGACCTCCCAGACGCCCTCGGACCCGGACCCGGAGGCGGCCAGTTCGGCGGCCAGCGGTCGGCCGAGCAGAGCGCAGCACCGGTCGCGCCTGCCGTTGGTGCAGACCAGGGCGAGGGGGTCGCCGGTGTGCGGCCCACCCCGCAGCACCGCGTCGAAACCGCGGTGGTCCCCCCTGCCGAGCGCGGCGAGGTCGAGGTCGAGCAGGCGCGCGGGGTCGGTCACCGCGGCGGTGCGCAGCCAGGAGTTCCCCGGTGCCGTGTGGGCGGCGTACACCCGGCGCTCGGCGGCAGAACCGCCGGAGTCCGCGTGCCGCCCGGGACGGCGGATGAGCGCCAGGCGTACGCCCGTGCCGTGGGCGCCCTGCTCCAGCGCCCGGCCCAGTGCCGGATCGAGGTGGCTCGACGTGAGCGCCTTGGCGCCCCAGGGGCCGGCCTGCTCCAGCAGCAGCCAGGTCGTCGCGGTGGCCGCGGTTCCCGCGACGGGCTCGTCGAGATCACGGGAGACGGCTGAGCACGTACTCACAGAGGTGAGCCTAACCTGACTTGACCGTCGGCTCATTCCGGCGGCGCGCGGAAAACCGCCGGGGGAGTGACCCCCGGGCCCCGGCCGGCGAACGGTAGGCGGCGGGTGCGACAGGCGGGCGTCGGTGAGACGGGCGTCCGTCGGACGGTGGCGCCGGGACACCCGAGGGGCCGGGACACCGGGACACCGAGGGGCCCGGTGCCGTTCTGGCGCCGGGCCCCGGGGAGAGAGGTCGAGCAGGGACGGGGTGCCGGGCTGCTCGCCGGAGGGTCGGTCCGGCTCGGGCAACGGTGGGTGCGGCCGGGGACGTGGACGGTGTCGTCAGGCGTCGGGGATGTCCGCCTTGGCGCGGATCAGGGTTTCCCGGCTCACGACGACGATGCGTTCGTAGTCCGCGCGGGAGGCGTCGGCTGGCAGCTCGCCCTCCAGCGCCTCGGTGGCCTCGGTGCCGATGACGGCGAAGTTCCCGTCACTCAGCTCGAACAGGTCGGGGCAGTTCGCTCCCGAGTTGCTGCCCCGAGCTCTCGGAGGCACACCGATGCGGCGCACGATCTTCAAGGTGGTACCGGTCCTTAAGGAATGGTGGCTTGTGCTGGCAGAAAGGTACTTGCTCCAGGAGGTGTGTGCGGATGGACGTGCCAAAGACACTCAGCCGGGTCATCGAGGTGGACGAGTTGACCCGGCGCCGAACTGGTGTCACTCCGCCGGCGGGGTGCCCACGACCCACCACTCCTCCGTGTCGGCCTCGTCCAGTTCTTTCACCAGGGCGTCCACCAGGCGTCCGATCCTCGCCTCGTCCGACGTCTGCTTCAGCGTGGCCCGCTGGGCCCTCGACGCCTCCCAGTACTCACGGAAGAGCGGACTCTGGAAGAACTCGCGCAGGTGCTTGAGCAACTCCTCGACGTCCAGCAGCCCGGCCCGGTACAGGTGGAAGAGGTACGCGTACCACGCGTTCGCGTACAGGAACTGGCGACGCTTCGCCGCGGGGATGCTCCCGTCGTAGGTGTCGATCACCGCGGCGAGGGACGGGTCGTCGATGGCCCTGGCCAGGAGTTCCCAGTGCATGCGCTGCTGGTGTGCCAGGGCGGTGCGCCGGACGGACAGCTCCTCCAGTTCCAGTCGCCGCTCTCGCAGCCGGACGGCGGAGAGACGGCGCTGACGCGCGGTCAGGGTCGCGGCGGCCGCGGCGAGTACGACACCGAGCGCGGTGGGGCCCACCCTCTCCGTGAAGACTTTCCGTGTAGCCATGTCAACCCCCGATTCAGGCGACCGCCCGCCGGTCGTCGAGTGCGGGTCGGCTGACGGGGACCGGCGAGCGATGGCGGCGCTTGCCACCTCCAGAGTGCCGAGCGGCTCTGACCGGCGGGGAGGCGGAGAGGCGGCGCACAGAGGGAAGCGGGGTCGCACAGGTACCGGCGCCGTGTCGGACATCTGCCCCGCGGACACGGCCGACAACCGTGCGCGCCGCCCGGTGCCGGCGGCTCGTATCCTGGGGTCGGCATTCGGCCACCGCGGGTCTGCCGGACCGGGTGCCGGGGTACGCGCAGGCAAGGAAGAGGTCGCACAGTGGGGCAGAACCCGAGCCCGCAGATCCCGGTCGTCATCCTCGCCGGATTCCTCGGCTCCGGAAAGACCACACTGCTCAACCATCTCCTGCACCGTTCCAAGGGCAGCCGGATCGGGGCGATCGTCAACGACTTCGGGGCGATCGAGATCGACGCGATGGCGGTGGCCGGCGCGCTCGGCGACTCCACCGTCTCGCTCGGCAACGGCTGTCTGTGCTGCGCCGTCGACCCCGGTGAACTCGACGTCTACCTGGAGCGGCTGGCCCGGCCGGACGCCGGCGTCGACATCATCGTCATCGAGGCCAGCGGCCTCGCCGAGCCGCAGGAACTGGTGCGCATGCTGCTCGCCAGCGAACTGACGGGGATCGTCTACGGCGGTCTGGTCGAGGTGGTCGACGCGGCCGAGTTCGACGACACGCGGGTCCGGCACCCGGAGATCGACCGGCATCTCGCCCTCGCCGACCTCATCGTGGTCAACAAGACCGACCGGACCGAGCACGCCGAACGAGTGCTCGACCTCGTCGTCTCGCTCGCCGACGGGGCGGCCGTCGTGCCCGCCACCCACGGCCGCGTCGACCCCGAGTTCCTCTTCGACTGCCGGCCGGGCGAGGAGCGCGTCGGGCAGCTCACCTTCGACGACCTGCACGACCACACCGGCTCCGGCGGCCACGCCGAGCACCTGCACGCCGCCTACGACAGCCTGTCCTTCGTCTCCGACGTGCCGCTCGACCCGCGGCGGCTGATGCGCTTCCTCGACAGCCGGCCGGAGGGCCTGTACCGCATCAAGGGGTACGTCGACCTCGGCCCGTACGACGAACGCAACCGGTACCTCGTGCACGCCGTCGGGCGCTTCCTGCGCTTCTATCCGGAGCCCTGGGCTCCGGCCGGGGAACGACTCACCCGACTGGTCCTCATCGGCTCCGGCCTCGACGCGTCCACCGTGGCCAAGGAACTCCAGGAGTGCCGCAGCGACACCCCGCACGCCGACGAGCACGGCATGTGGGGCGTCCTGCGCTACGTACAGGACCCGGAGGAGGCGCCGTACCCCGAGGAGCCGGAGGAACCGACGCCCTAGGGGGACAGAACAACTTGACGTCTGCCCCCACGCGCCCCCCTCGCCGGCGCCCGGGCGAACCGTCCTGCACCGGCGCCCGGGCGGACACCGCTACGCCGGGCCCGCCACCACCGACACCGTCTTCGCCAGTGACACCCCCGAGCCGTCGCGGCGCGGGTCGATCTCCGGGAGCGGGACCGGCGTACCGTTCTTCTGCGCGGCGCGGGCCGGCGCGGGGCCCACCCAGGCCAGGGAGAGGCAGTCCTCGCCCTTCAGGAACCGCTGGCAGCGCACTCCGCCCGTCGCGCGGCCCTTGCGCGGGTACTGGTCGAACGGGGTCAGCTTGGCCGTGGTCTGCACCGAGTCGTCCAGGGTGCCGCGCGAGCCCGCCACGGTGAAGACCACCGCGTCCGCCGCCGGGTCGACCGCGGTGAACGAGATGACCTTCGCGCCCTCGGTGAGCTTGATGCCCGCCACCCCGCCCGCCGGACGGCCCTGCGGACGCACCTGCGCGGCCTGGTAGCGCAGCAGTTGCGCGTCGTCCGAGACGAAGATCAGGTCCTCGTCGCCGGTGCGCAGCTCGACCGCGCCGACGATCCGGTCGCCCTCCTTGAGGGTGATGACCTCCAGCTCCTCCTTGTTCCCCGGGTAGTCCGGCACCACCCGCTTGACGACGCCCTGCTCGGTGCCGAGCGCGAGGCCCGGCGACGATTCGTCCAGCGTGGTCAGGCAGACCACCGTCTCGTCGTCCGCCAGGGAGACGAACTCCGCCAGCGGGGCGCCGCCCGACAGGTTGGGCGGCGCCATCTCCCCGGGAAGCTGCGGGAGGTCGACCACGTCGATCCGAAGCAGGCGGCCCGCCGAGGTCACCGCGCCCACCTCGCCCCGGGCCGTGGCCTGCACCGCCGACACGATCACGTCGTGTTTCACCCGCTTGGCGCCCGCTTCCTTCGGGAAGGGCGCGCCGTCGGCCGTACGGGCCAGCAGCCCGGTGGAGGAGAGCAGCACCCGGCACGGGTCGTCCGCCACCTGCAGCGGCACCGTGGTCACCGGGGCGGTCGACGACTCCAGCAGGACCGTACGCCGGTCGGTGCCGAACTTCTTCGCCACCGCGGCCAGTTCCGCCGAGACCAGCTTGCGCAGCTCCGCGTCGGAGTCGAGGATCCGGGTCAGCTCCTCGATCTCGGTGCTGAGCCGGTCCTTCTCGGTCTCCAGCTCGATCCGGTCGAACCGGGTGAGCCGGCGCAGCGGCGTGTCCAGGATGTACTGCGTCTGCACGTCGCTCAGCGAGAAGTGCTCGATCAGGCGCTGCTTGGCCTGCGCGGAGTTGTCGCTGGACCGGATCAGGCGGATGACCTCGTCGATGTCCACCAGCGCGACGAGCAGGCCCTCCACCAGGTGCAGCCGGTCCCGCTTCTTGGTGCGGCGGAACTCGCTGCGCCGGCGCACCACGGTGAACCGGTGGTCCAGGTAGACCTCCAGCAGCTCCTTGAGGCCCAGCGTCAGCGGCTGGCCGTCCACCAGGGCGACGTTGTTGATGCCGAAGGACTCCTCCATCGGCGTCAGCTTGTACAACTGCTCCAGGACCGCCTCCGGCACGAAACCGTTCTTGATCTCGATGACCAGACGCAGTCCGTGCTGGCGGTCGGTGAGGTCCTTGACGTCCGCGACGCCCTGGAGCTTCTTCGAGCCGACCAGGTCCTTGATCTTGGCGATCACCTTCTCCGGGCCGACCGCGAACGGCAGCTCGGTGACGACCAGGCCCTTGCGGCGGGCGGTCACGGTCTCCACCGTCACCGTCGCGCGGATCTTGAACGTGCCGCGGCCCGACGCGTAGGCGTCCCGGACACCCGGCAGGCCGACGATCCGGCCGCCGGTGGGCAGGTCCGGGCCCGGTACGTGCTTCATGAGGGCTTCGAGGTCGGCGCCGGGATACCGGATCAGATGCCGGGCGGCGGAGATCACCTCGCGCAGGTTGTGCGGCGGCATGTTGGTGGCCATGCCGACGGCGATGCCCGAGGCCCCGTTGACCAGGAGGTTGGGGAAGGCGGCGGGCAGTGCCTGCGGCTCCTGCTCCTGGCCGTCGTAGTTCGGGGCGAAGTCGACGGTGTCCTCGTCGATCGACTCCGTCATGAGACTGGTCGCCTCGGTCATCCGGGCCTCGGTGTACCGCATGGCGGCCGGCGGGTCGTCGTTGCCGAGCGAGCCGAAGTTGCCGTGGCCGTCGACCAGGGGGACGCGCATCGAGAACGGCTGGGCCATGCGCACCATGGCGTCGTAGATCGACGCGTCGCCGTGCGGATGCAGCTTGCCCATCACCTCGCCGACGACCCGCGCGCACTTCACGTAGCCGCGCTCGGGCCTGAGCCCCATCTCGTTCATCTGGTAGACGATGCGGCGGTGCACCGGCTTGAGGCCGTCGCGCGCGTCCGGCAGAGCACGGGAGTAGATGACCGAGTACGCGTACTCGAGGAAGGAGCCCTGCATCTCGTCGACGACGTCGATGTCGAGGATCTTCTCCTCGTACGGGTCGTCGGGCGGCGGGGTCTTCGTACTACGGCGGGCCATCGCTGACGGCTCCTTGCTGAAGCGTGAACGGTGATCTGACGCGGTCCATTGTGGACCGGGGCACTGACAGTGGCCGACCAGGACCCGTCGCGGGCGGTCGGCCCGGTGCTGCCCGCAGAGTACGCCCTCGGCCGGGGAGGACTCGCAGGGGACGCCGGGCGGACCCGCCCGGCAGGTCCGTTCCGTGCTCGCTCTCGGCGTACGGGAACCGGGAACTTCACCGGCACTCCGCACGCTTGCATACAGTGGCAGGATCGGCAGGAATCCAGCAGTTCCGACCAATGATGCCGATCAATGAAGCCGACCAGGTTTCCACCCGGGATTCCACCCGAGGTTTCGCGATCGAAGGGACGTACATGCCCATGGGTCACACGGCCACAGCCGAGGCAGGCTCCGGCGGGCTGACAGCGACCGAGCACCGGCTGGCCAACGGCCTGCGCGTGGTGCTCTCCGAGGACCACCTGACCCCGGTCGCGGCGGTGTGCCTCTGGTACGACGTCGGCTCGCGCCACGAGGTCAAGGGCCGTACCGGCCTGGCCCACCTCTTCGAGCACCTGATGTTCCAGGGTTCCGCCCAGGTCAAGGGCAACGGCCACTTCGAGCTGGTGCAGGGCGCCGGCGGTTCGCTCAACGGCACCACCAGCTTCGAACGCACCAACTACTTCGAGACCATGCCGGCCCACGAGCTGGAGCTGGCGCTCTGGCTGGAGGCCGACCGCATGGGCTCCCTGCTGGCCGCCCTGGACGAGGAGTCCATGGAGAACCAGCGCGACGTCGTCAAGAACGAGCGCCGCCAGCGCTACGACAACGTCCCCTACGGCACGGCGTTCGAGAAGCTCACCGCCCTCGCCTACCCGCAGGGCCACCCGTACCACCACACCCCGATCGGCTCGATGGCCGACCTGGACGCGGCCACCCTGGAGGACGCCCGCGCGTTCTTCCGTACCTACTACGCGCCGAACAACGCGGTGCTCTCGGTGGTCGGCGACATCGACCCCGAGCGGACGCTCGCCTGGGTGGAGAAGTACTTCGGTTCCATCGCCTCGCACGACGGCAAGCCCGCCCCGCGCGACGGCTCCCTGCCCGAGGTCATGGGCGAGCAGCTCCGCGAGGTCGTCGAGGAGGAGGTCCCGGCGCGCGCGCTGATGGCCGCCTACCGCCTCCCGGAGGACGGCACCCGCGCGTGCGACGCGGCCGACCTCGCCCTCACCGTCCTCGGCGGCGGCGAGTCCTCCCGGCTCTACAACCGCCTGGTCCGCCGTGACCGTACGGCCGTGGCGGCCGGTTTCGGCCTGCTGCGCCTGGCCGGCGCGCCCTCGCTGGGCTGGCTGGACGTGAAGACCTCCGGCGACGTCGAGGTGCCGGTCATCGAGACCGCCATCGACGAGGAACTCGCCCGGTTCGCCGAGGAGGGCCCCACGGCCGAGGAGATGGAGCGCGCCCAGGCCCAGTTGGAGCGCGAGTGGCTGGACCGGCTCGGCACGGTCGCGGGCCGCGCCGACGAACTCTGCCGGTACGCCGTCCTGTTCGGTGACCCGCAGCTCGCCCTGACCGCCGTGGGCCGCGTGCTGGAGGTGACGGCCGAGGAGGTCCAGGAGGTCGCCAAGGCCCGGCTGCGCCCAGACAACCGCGCGGTGCTCGTCTACGAGCCGACCGCCCCCGAGGCCGGGGCCACCGACGAGACCGACGCGTCGGACCGCACCGACGAGAACGACGAGAACGAGGAGGCGGCCAAGTGACCGAGCTGGCCACCATGGAGTTCCACCCCCGGCCGCAGTCGGGCGAGCCCAAGCCCTGGGCCTTCCCGGCCCCCGAGCGGGGCACGCTGGACAACGGCCTGACGGTCCTGCGCTGCGACCGCCCCGGACAGCAGGTCGTCGCCGTCGAGATCCAGCTCGAAGCGCCCCTGGAGGCCGAACCGGCCGGCCTGGACGGCGTCGCCACCATCATGGCGCGGGCCTTCTCCGAGGGCACCGACAAGCACTCCGCCGAGGAGTTCGCCGCGGAGCTGGAGCGCTGCGGGGCCACCCTGGACGCGCACGCCGACCACGCCGGCGTACGGGTCAGCCTCGAAGTGCCCGTCTCCCGCCTCGCCAAGGCGCTCGGCCTGGTCGCCGACGCCCTCAGGGCGCCCGCGTTCGCCGACAGCGAGATCGAGCGGCTGGTGCGCAACCGCCTCGACGAGATCCCGCACGAGCTGGCCAACCCCTCGCGCCGGGCCGCCAAGGAGCTGTCCCGGCAGCTCTTCCCGGCCGACTCGCGCATGTCGCGCCCGCGCCAGGGCAGCGAGGAGACGGTCGCGGGCATCGACTCCTCGGCCGTACGCGCCTTCTACGAGCGGCACGTCCGACCCGCCACCGCCACCGCCGTGGTCGTCGGCGACCTCACCGGCATCGACCTGGACGCGCTCCTCGGCGACACGCTCGGCGCCTGGACCGGGCCCGCGGCCGAGGCCCGGCCGGTGCCGCCGGTCACCTCCGACGACACCGGACGGGTCGTCATCGTGGACCGTCCCGGTTCCGTCCAGACGCAGCTCCTCATCGGCCGCACCGGACCGGACCGGCACGACCGCGTGTGGCCCGCCCAGGTGCTCGGCACGTACTGCCTGGGCGGCACCCTCACCTCCCGCCTGGACCGCGTCCTGCGCGAGGAGAAGGGCTACACCTACGGCGTGCGGTCGTTCGGGCAGGTCCTGCGCTCCGCGCCGGACGGCACGGGCGCCGCGATGCTCGCCATCAGCGGCTCCATCGACACCCCGAACACCGGTCCCGCCCTCGAGGACCTGTGGACGGTGCTGCGCACGCTCGCCGCGGAGGGTCTCACCGACGCCGAACGCGACGTGGCCGTGCAGAATCTGGTGGGCGTGGCGCCGCTGAAGTACGAGACCGCGGCGGCCGTCGCGGGCACGCTGGCCGACCAGGTCGAGCAGCACCTGCCCGACGACTTCCAGGCGACGCTGTACCGGCAACTCGCCGCGACCGGCACCGTCGAGGCCACCGCGGCCGTCGTCAACGCCTTCCCGGTGGACCGCCTGGTGACGGTCCTGGTGGGCGACGCGGCGCAGATCAAGGCGCCGGTCGAGGCCCTCGGCATCGGTGAGGTCACCGTCGTGCCGGCCGAGTAGCACCGCGCGTGCGGCGGCCCCGGTGACCCTTGTGTCACCGGGGCCGCCTTTTGTCCGTATTGCGGCGGAGGTTGCCTGTCTGCTCTGTGGGATGCGCGACAAAAAACCTGATGCGTTTGGGAAATGAACACACTCCCGCTTAGCTTCGTCCCGGCTGTTCGTCAGGCAGTGCGCCGCGCCCGCGGCACCGGACAGTCATCGCCGAGTCCCCGTACGGCGCGAGCCAGGGGAGCCGGGGACCCAACAGTCCCTGGGGTGAATCGGACGCCCGCGCGTGCGCGAGGGGGTCCGTAGGAGACCTTCCTGCTCCGAACCCGTCAGCTAACCCGGTAGGCGAGAGGGAAGGAAAGGACCAGCCAGTACATGGCGTTCACGCGCGCCGCCGGGAAGCACCGTCGACCCGGCCGGATGCACCGCACGACCACCCGCGCGGCGGGTGTCGCGGCCCTCGCCACCACCGGCGTCATAGGCACCCTCGCGGCGCCGGCGCTCGCCTCCGAGCCGGTTCCCGAGCAGACCGGTCTCACCCCCGTCATCACCATCGGTGACTCCATAGCCGAGCAGATCGACGCCCAGGCCGCCGCCCAGCGGCAGGCCGCCGAGGACGCCGAGGCCGAGCGCAAGGCCCAGGAGGCCGCGCGGGAGCGGGCCGCCGAGGCGGCCGAGCAGGCCGCGAAGGAGGCGCACGAGGCCAAGGAGCGCGCCGCCCGCGCGGCCGAGCGCAAGCTCCTGAACACCTACGTGGCGCCGATCAGCAGCTCCTACGTGTCCACCGCGTACCGGGCCAGCAGCGGACTGTGGTCCTCCGGCACCCACACCGGCATCGACTTCCACGCCGCCTCCGGCACCTCCGTGCACGCCGTCGGCGCCGGCACGGTCGTCGAGGCCGGCTGGGGCGGCGCCTACGGCAACCAGGTCGTCGTCAAGATGCACGACGGGACGTACACGCAGTACGGCCACCTGTCGTCCATCGGCGTCTCGGTGGGCCAGTCGGTCACCCCGGGGCAGCAGATCGCGGTCTCCGGCTCGACCGGCAACGTCACCGGACCGCACCTGCACTTCGAGGCCCGTACCGGCGCGGAGTACGGGACGGACATCGACCCCGTGGCGTACCTCCGCTCGCACGGCGTCTCCGTCTGACGGCACGTTCCGCGGCATCCGAAAGCACCCGAAAGCCCCGGCTCACCGAGCCGGGGCTTTCGGCGTTCCGCCGGCCGGTGACCGAAGGTGACCAAAAAAGAGCCATGGATTCCGGCTCGGCATCGGAAATTCCGCCCCATTGCCATAGAGTCACTGAACACGCGTCAATCGTCGACGTTTCACGGGGATTAAGGCGGAGGTCGGTCATGCGTATTCCGGCGCATTCGGTGTGCACGGCGATCCGGGACGACATCGTCGCGGGTGTCTACGAGCGCGGCAGCCGGCTCACCGAGGAACTGCTCGCGCGCCGCTACGGCGTCTCCCGCGTCCCCGTGCGCGAGGCCCTGCGCACCCTGGAGGCCGAGGGCTTCGTGGTGACCCGGCGCCACGCGGGCGCGTGCGTGGCGGAACCGACCGAGCAGGAGGGCGCCGACCTCCTGGAGATGCGCCTGCTGCTGGAGCCGCTGGCCGCCGCGCGGGCCGCCCAGCGCCGCACCGAGGCCCATCTGAAGGTGCTGCGGGGTCTCGTCCGGCTGGGCCAGGAGCGGGCCAGGCGGGGCTACAGCGACGATCTGCGCTCCCTGGGGGGCTGGTTCCACGAGACGC
Source organism: Streptomyces ziwulingensis (assembly GCF_039542605.1). Lineage (NCBI taxonomy): Bacteria > Bacillati > Actinomycetota > Actinomycetes > Kitasatosporales > Streptomycetaceae > Streptomyces > Streptomyces ziwulingensis. The sequence goes on along the minus strand of NZ_BAABIG010000080.1, from coordinate 34,139 downwards.
TCGCCCAGGCCGCCGGCAGCCCGGCCCTGACGTCGACGCTGACCCAGTTGCGGCACCGGATCGCCTGGATGTACGCCGTGGAGGCGGCGGCCGGTCCGGTGGAGTCCTGGGCGGAGCACGGCGCGATCGTGGACGCGGTGGCCCGCGGCGACGCCGAGCGCGCCCGGACGCTCACCTCCCACCACGGTGAGCGGTCGACCGCGGCGCACCGCCTGCGCTTCGCCGCGGGAGCCGAACGCGCGGAGCGTGTGAGGAACTCGCAACGTGCCGTAAACACACCGAGCCTGCGGCATTAACACAAACGCCGTATACAAAGAAGAGGAATTCGGCGGGGTCCTTTTCTGCTGCTCTGCTACTCGCGTCTGCGGCCATTTCCCGATGGGTCGGACGCATTTCCCGCGGCCCTGCCACGTAAAAGGCGGGACCGAGTCGTCCGGTGACCCGGATCGGCTCGGCCCCGCCATTTGCATAAGGCGTTCAGGTGTTCAGACGGTCTCGGGAAGCTCCTCGAGCCCCTCGGCGACCAGCTTCGCCAGGCGCTCCAGCGCGGCGTCCGCGCCCTCGGCGTCCGAGGCGAGGACGATCTCCTCGCCGCCCTGGGCGCCCAGGCTCAGGACGGCCAGCATGGAGGCCGCGTTGACGGGGTCACCGTCGGCCTTGGCGATCGTCACGGGAACACCGGTGGCCGTGGCGGCCCGGACGAAGATGGAGGCGGGGCGGGCGTGGAGACCCTCGGCCCAGCCGACGTTGACGCGGCGCTCAGCCATATGTTGCTGCCCTTCAGGTGATCAGGGTTGTCTGTCTGGCGATCAAAGTTGTCTAGACCAGTTTCCCACACCGTGGCGCACGCCCCCGGAGCGGCCCGTTTTGCGGGCGCGCGGACCGGCCGCGGCCCCCGGTCCGGCCCCCTCGCCCCCACAGCCTGCCCCGCGCCGTTGTCGTACGCGAGCCGTACTCTGGGGCCCATGCAGACCTCGTCGGACCGGCACGAGTACCCCGCCCACTGGGAAGCCGACGTGGTGCTGCGCGACGGCGGTACCGCGCGTGTGCGCCCCATCACCGCCGACGACGCCGAACGCCTGGTCAGCTTCTACGAGCAGGTCTCCGACGAGTCCAAGTACTACCGCTTCTTCGCCCCCTACCCCCGCCTGTCCGCCAAGGACGTCCACCGCTTCACCCATCACGACTTCGTGGACCGGGTGGGGCTCGCGGCCACGGCGGGCGGCGAGTTCATCGCGACCGTGCGCTACGACCGGATCGGCCCCGACGGCACGCCCGCGCGCGCCCCGGCCGACGAGGCCGAGGTCGCCTTCCTCGTCCAGGACGCCCACCAGGGGCGGGGCGTCGCCTCCGCCCTCCTGGAGCACATCGCCGCCGTCGCGCGTGAGCGCGGCATCCGGCGGTTCGCCGCCGAGGTGCTGCCCGCCAACAACAAGATGATCAAGGTGTTCACGGACGCCGGGTACACCCAGAAGCGCAGCTTCGAGGACGGTGTCGTCCGCCTGGAGTTCGACCTCGAACCCACCGACCGCTCCCTCGCCGTGCAGTACGCGCGGGAACAGCGCGCCGAGGCGCGGTCCGTGCAGCGGCTCCTCGCCCCCGGCTCCGTGGCCGTCATCGGCACCGGCCGCACCCCGGGCGGCGTGGGCCGCACCCTCCTCGGCAACATCCGCGAGGCCGGCTTCACCGGCCGCCTCCACGCGGTGAACCGCGCCTTCACCGAGGAGCGGCGGGAGTTCGACGGCGTACCCGCCCACCGCTCGGTACGGGACATCGACGGCCCCGTCGACCTCGCGGTCGTCGCCGTCCCCGCCGCACAGGTCCCCGAGGCCGTCACCGAGTGCGGCGAGCACGGCGTGCAGGGGCTGGTGGTGGTCTCCGCCGGGTACGCCGAGAGCGGCCCCGAGGGACGCGAGCGCCAGCGCGCCCTCGTGCGGCACGCGCGTACGTACGGCATGCGGATCATCGGGCCCAACGCCTTCGGCGTCGTCAACACCTCGCCCGCGGTCCGGCTCAACGCCTCCCTCGCCCCCGAGATGCCGCGCACCGGCCGCATCGGGCTCTTCGCCCAGTCGGGCGCCATCGGCATCGCCCTGCTCTCGCGCCTGCACCGGCGCGGTGGCGGCGTCACGGGCGTCACCGGTGTCTCCACCTTCGTCTCCTCGGGCAACCGCGCCGACGTCTCCGGCAACGACGTCCTGCAGTACTGGTACGACGACCCGGACACCGACGTCGCCCTGATGTACCTGGAGTCCATCGGCAACCCGCGCAAGTTCACCCGGCTGGCACGCCGGACGGCGGCGGCCAAACCGCTGGTCGTGGTGCAGGGGGCCCGCCACGGCGGCCCGGCGCCGCAGGGGCACGCGGTGCGCGCGACCAGGCTGCCGCACGCCACGGTCTCCGCCCTGCTGCGGCAGGCCGGCGTGATCCGGGTCGACACCATCACCGAACTGGTCGACGCGGGCCTGCTGCTGGCCCGCCAGCCGCTCCCCGCCGGGCCCCGGGTCGCGATCCTCGGGAACTCCGAGTCGCTCGGCCTGCTGACCTACGACGCGTGCCTCTCGGAGGGGCTGCGACCGCTGCCCCCGCTCGACCTGTCGACGGCCGCGGCACCGGAGGACTTCCACCGGGCGCTCCGCCACGCTCTCGCCGACGACACCTGCGACGCCGTGGCGGTGACCGCGATCCCGGCCCTCGGCGAGGGCTCGGCGGGCGACGCCGCGCTCGCCGAGGCCCTGCGGTCGGCGGCGGCCGAGTTCCCCGCCAAGCCGGTCCTCGTCGTCCACGTCGAGCTGGGCGGCCTCGCGGAGGCCCTGTCCGCCGCGACGAGCACCGCCCCCCAGTCCGCCACGGCCCCGCGCCCCACCACCACCGCCCCCGGCTCCCGCCCCGCCCGGCCCGCGGCAGGCACCTCGCCCCCCGACAGCCCCCGGCCCCCCGACAGCCCACGGCCCCCCGACAGCCCCCGGCTCCCCGAAGGCACCCACCTCATCCCCGCCTACCCGGCCGCCGAACGCGCGGTGCGCGCCCTCGCCCAGGCCGTCGCCTACGGTCAGTGGCGCCGCGACGCGGCCGACCCCGGCAAGGTCCCGGAGTTCGAGGACGTCGACGAGAAGGGCGCCGCCGCCCTGATCGGGGGCCTCCTCGCACGCGGCCAGGGCCTCACCCTCGGCCCGGAGGACACCTGCGAACTCCTCGGCCGCTACGGCGTCCGTCTCCACCGCGCGCTGCCCGCCCCCACCCCCGACGAGGCGGTCGCCGCCGCGCGTGCCCTCGGCCACCCCGTCGCCCTCAAGGCCACCGCCCCGCACCTGCGCCACCGGGCCGACCTGGGCGGCGTACGCCTCGACCTCGCGGACGAGGAACAACTGCGACGGGCGTACACGGAGTTGACCGAGCTGTTCGGCTCGCCCACCGAACTGCGGCCGGTCGTACAGGCGATGGCCCCCCGCGGCGTCGACACCGTCGTACGGGCCGTCATCGACCCGGCCGCCGGGGCCGTGCTCTCCTTCGGCCTCGCCGGGGCCGCCACCCAGTTGCTCGGCGACATGGCGCACCGGCTGATCCCGGTCACCGACCGGGACGCCACCTCACTCATCCGTTCGATCCGCACCGCGCCCCTGCTGTTCGGCTGGCGCGGTTCGGCCCCGGTCGACACCGCCGCCCTCCAGGAGCTGCTCCAGCGCGTCTCCCGCCTGGTCGACGACCATCCGGAGGTGGTGGCGGTCACCCTGGAGCCGGTGGTGGTCGCCCCTCGGGGGCTCAGCGTCCTCGGCGCCTCCGTCCGCCTCGCGCCGCCCCCGGCCCGCGACGACCTCGGCCCGCGCACGCTCCCGGCGTACTGAGCGCGCGCCGGCCGCACCGGCACGGTCCCCGGCCGTGCCGGGCAGTCGGTGGGCCACCGTAGGATGGACGTCATGGCCAAGACCAGTACGACGACCCAGGGGCTGCGAGCGGCGATCGAGCGCAGCGGCTACTACCCGGCCCTCGTGGCCGAGGCGGTGGAGGCCGCGGTGGGCGGCGAGCCCGTCCGGTCGTACCTGGTCCACCAGGAGACCACGTTCGACCAGAACGAGGTGCGGCGGCACGTGACCGTGCTGGTCCTCACCGACAACCGCTTCATCGTCAGCCACACCGACGAGCAGGCCGCCGACGACACCTCCCCGACGCCGTACGCCACGACGTCCACGGAGTCCGTCAAGATCGGCCGGATCTCCTCCATCGTCGTCAGCCGGGTGGTCGCCAACCCCGAGCAGTACAAGCCGGGCACCCTGCCCCGCGAGATCGTGCTGACCATCGGCTGGGGCGCGGTCTCCCGCATCGACCTGGAGCCCGCCGCCTGCGGTGACCCCAACTGCGAGGCGGACCACGGCTACACGGGCAGTTCGACCGCCGACGACCTCAGCCTCCGGGTCAGCGAGGCCGGCGACGGTCCGGAGACGGTGCGCCAGGCGCTCGACTTCGCACAGGCCCTCTCCGAGGCGACCGCGGACGCCGGCCACTGATGGCACAGCCCACCGCCTGGGACACCCACCCCGAACCCCTCCCCGTCGCCTCCGCGCCCGTCCCCGAGTACGGCAGCGGCTCCCTCGCCGACCTGCTGCCCACGCTGGCCGCCGGCATGGAGGTGCCCGGCATGGCCGCCACGATCGAGGAACTGGCCCCGGCCGACCGCAACTGCGTCTTCCTGATCGACGGCCTCGGCTGGGAGCAGCTCCGCGCGCACCCCGAGTACGCCCCCTTCATGACCTCCCTCCTGGGCAGCTCGCGCGGCGGCACCGGACGTCCGGTCACCGCGGGCTTCCCGGCGACCACCGCGACCTCCCTCGCCTCCGTCGGCACCGGCCTGCCCCCCGGCGCCCACGGTCTGCCCGGCTACACCGTGCGCGATCCGGACACCGGCGCGCTGATGAACCAGCTCCGCTGGCAGCCGTGGACCGACCCGCACGCGTGGCAGCCCCGCCCCACCGTCTTCCAGCTCGCGCACGAGGCGGGTGTGCACGCCGTGCAGGTCTCGGCCCCGACCTTCCAGCACACCCCGCTGACCAAGGTCGCGCTCAGCGGCGGCACCTTCCACGGCCGGCTCTCCGGCGAGGAGCGCATGGACCTGGCGGCCGAGCAGCTCGCCGCCGCCGACCGCTCCCTGATCTACACCTACTACGCCGAGGTCGACGGCGCGGGCCACCGCTTCGGCGTCGACTCGGACGCCTGGCGCGGTCAGCTCGGCCGCGTCGACCGGCTCGTCCAGCGCCTCGCCGAGCAGCTCCCGCCGCGCAGCGCGCTCTACGTCACCGCCGACCACGGCATGGTCGACGTGCCCTTCGACGAGGACCACCGCGTCGACTTCGACGAGGACTGGGAGCTGCGCGCCGGCGTCGCCCTCCTCGGCGGCGAGGGCCGCGCCCGGCACGTCTACGCCGTCCCCGGCGCCCACGACGACGTGCTGGCCTGCTGGCGCGAGGTGCTCGGCGAGCAGTTCTGGATCGCCTCACGGGACGAGGCGATCGCGGCGGGCTGGTTCGGCCCGGAGGTGGAGGCACGGGTGTACGGCCGCCTCGGCGACGTGATCGCCGCCGCGCGGGACGACGTCCTGCTCATCGCCTCCGAGCGGGAGCCGAAGGAGTCGGCGATGACCGGCAACCACGGCTCGATGACCCCCGCCGAGCAGCACGTACCGCTGCTCGAAGTACGTTCCTGAGCCCCACCACCGTCTCTCCCGCCCTACCGGAAGGTGTTTCACCCGTCATGCCCGAGCTGGTGTTCTTCTCCGGAACCATGGACTGCGGGAAGTCCACGCTGGCCCTGCAGATGGAGCACAACCGCTCGGCGCGCGGTCTGGCCGGCATGATCTTCACGCGTGACGACCGCGCGGGCGAGGGCAAGCTCTCCTCGCGGCTCGGCCTGGTCACGGACGCCGTGGAGGTGGCGGACGACACCGACCTGTACGCCTACCTCGTCGGCCACCTCTCGCGCGGCGGACGCGCGGACTACGTGATCGCGGACGAGGCGCAGTTCCTGGCACCCGAGCAGATCGACCAGCTCGCACGCGTGGTGGACGACCTCGACCGGGACGTCTACGCCTTCGGCATCACCACCGACTTCCGCTCCAAGCTGTTCCCGGGCTCCCAGCGGCTGGTGGAGCTGGCCGACCGGGTCGAGGTGCTCCAGGTGGAGGCGCTGTGCTGGTGCGGGGAGCGCGCCACGCACAACGCCCGCACGATAGGCGGCGTCATGGTCGTCGAGGGCGCCCAGGTGGTCGTCGGCGACGTCGACCAGTCCGTGGACGTGATCGGCTACGAGGTGCTCTGCCGGCGCCACCACCGGCGTCGCGCGACCGCCGCGACGGCACACGCGGCGGCACTCTCACCGGACGTGCTCCCGATGTCGCCCGCCTGAGACCGAGCCCGTCCGAGCCGGAGCCCCCGCCTCACCGCGCGCTCTGCAGCAGCGCGAACCGGGCCCCCTCCGGATCGGCCACCATCACCACGCGTCCCTGCGCGGTCTCCCGCACCGGCCGGACGACCCGCCCGCCGAGGTCGGTGAGGTGCGCCGCGGCCTCGGTCACGTCCGCCGCCTCGAAGTACGTCACCCAGTGCGGCCCCCGGTCGCGGGGCAGGGCGGTGCCCACCCCGTGGATGCCGGCCACCGGCCTGCCGCCGGCCCGCAGGTTCACGTAGTCGAAGCCGGCGGCGAGCACCGCCTCCTGGCGGAGGCCGAAGGCCGTCTCGTAGAACTTGGCGACGCTTGTCGTCTCGTAGGTCACCAGCTCGTTCCAGGCGGGTGTGCCGGGCGGGCCGGAGAGCGACGTGCCGAGGTGGTCCGCCGCCTGCCAGATGCCGAAGACGGCGCCCGCCGGGTCGGAGCCGATCGCCATCCGTCCGGCATCGGCGGCGTCCAGTGGTCCCACGGCGACCGTGCCGCCGCTCAGCCGGACGGTGTGGGCCGTGCGGTCCACGTCGTCCGAGGCGAGGTACGGCGTCCACGCCAGGGGAAGATGCCGGTCCGGGGGCAACTGGCCGATGCCCGCCACCTCCCGCCCGTCCAGCAGGGCCCGCACATAGGGGCCGAGCTGCTGGGGGCCGGGCTGGAACTCCCAGTCGAACAGCGCGGAGTAGAACGCCTGGGTGGCGGCCAGCCCGTGCACCATCAGACTCACCCAGCAGGGCGTGCCGGGCGTGTGCCGGGCGTGCTGATCGCCGTGCCGGCCGGCGGACCCCGGTGCCTCGGTCATCGTCACTTCCTTCTCGGCCCCTCGCGGTGGCCGGGTCGTTTCCGCTCCGACGGCCCCCGTGCCGAGACCGGCACCGACCGAGGACCGGCACACTCCGGTGGTGCCGGTCCGGCCCTTCCCGGCTGGGAGAACGCACGCCGGGCGGATACCTGTCCGCTTCCGGGCGACGGTTGACGGGTGTCGATCGGCTGTACAGCTTGTGCCCGATCCCGTACGCATGGTGATCGAGCGTGCACGGCGGGCAGATTAGCCCGACATCGACACGGCGGCCAGCCGGTACGCCAGGATGGTGCCCATGAACGCCATCATCTCCGCAACCGAACTCGCGAGCGACCTGGCGGGTCCGCGCCCGCCGGTCCTGCTCGACGTCCGCTGGCAGCTCAGCGTGGCCAAGACCGCCGGTGAGCCCGTGTTCGACGGCCGGGCCGAGTACGCGTCGGGCCACCTCCCCGGCGCCGTCCACATCGACCTGGACCGGGAGCTGGCCGCCGCGCCCGGGGCGGGCGGCAGGCACCCGCTGCCCGGTCTCGCGGAGTTCGGCGCCGCCATGCGCCGGGCGGGTGTGTCGGCCGGCCGGCCGGTCGTCACGTACGACGGCGGCCAGGGCTGGGCGGCGGCCCGCGCGTGGTGGCTGCTGCGCTGGACGGGTCACCCGGACGTGCGAGTCCTCGACGGCGGGTTGCCGGCCTGGCCGGGCCCGCTCAGCACCGACGAGCCGTCGCCCGCGCCGGGTGACTTCGAGCCGGTGCCCGGCGCGACGGGGCTGCTGGACGCCGACGGCGCCGCGGCGCTGGCGCGGTCCGGGCTGCTGCTGGACGCCCGCGCGGGGGAGCGGTACCGGGGTGAGGTCGAGCCGATCGACCCGGTCGGCGGTCACATCCCGGGCGCGGTCTCCGCACCGACCGCGCGGAACACGGCCCCCGACGGAAGGTTCCTGCCCGCCGGGGAACTCCAGGCCCGCTTCAAGGAGCTGGGCGCCGGCGGGGACACCGAGGTGGGCGTGTACTGCGGCTCGGGCGTCTCCGCCGCCCACGAGGTACTGGCGCTGACGGTGGCGGGCATTCCGGCCGCGCTGTACGCGGGTTCCTGGTCGGAGTGGTCCGCGGACCCGCGCCGCCCGGTCGCCACGGGGCCGGAACCGCAGTAACCGCCGGAGCCGGCCGGACCCCGGCCACACGGAGCAGGGGCCGCTCCCCGGCGGGAGCGGCCCCTGCTCGGCCCGCCTGACGCGGCGATCACACCGACGCGAGCACCGGTGCCAGCCGTGACCGGCACCCGCCCGCGCGTACGGCTACTCCTGCTTCTTGCGCCGTGTCCCGAACACGATCTCGTCCCAGCTCGGCACCGCCGCCCGGCGGCCGGGCCGGACCCCGTCCGCCTCGGCCTGGCGGTCGGTGGAACCGACGAGCCGGTCCCGGTGGCTGGTCACGGAGCGCGGCATGAGCACGTCGGCGTAGGCGGAACCGGCACCGGCGGACGCCGCGGGGGCCGGGGGCTCCTCGGCCTCCGGTTCCTCCGCCGGCTCCTCCACGGGCTCGGGCGTGGCAGCCGGACGCTCCGGCACCACCAGGTCGCCCCGGAAGCTCGGCACCGCCTCCAGCAGGCTGGTCAGCGAGTCCCGCTCGCCGGCGCCCTCCTCCATGACCTCCGCGGCCGGGGGCAGGCCCGGCCGCTCCCGGTCGAGGGGCCGGTCCAGCGGCCGGTCGCGCGGGAGCCGGGCGATGCGCGGGACGAAGGGGAAGCTGGGTTCGGGCGCGGCGAGATCGTCGGACTCGCCGATCAGCGAGCGCGCCTCGTCGTCGACGGCCTGGACGAGGCGACGGGGCGGGTCGTACGTCCAGCTCGCCGAGTGCGGCTCACCCGCGACCAGGTAGACGAGCAGCACCTCCCAGGTCCCGTCGTCACGGCGCCAGGAGTCCCACTGGACGGTGTCCTTGTCGGCGCCGCGCAGCAGCAGCCGCTCCTGGACGGCCTCGCCCAGCGGCGGCCCGGAGTTCTCCCCGGGGCGCCGGACGGGTGTCTTACGGGCCCGCTCGGCCATGAAGGCGCGCTCGGCCAGTACGGGACCTTCGAAGCGGCGGACTCGATCGACGGGGATGCCCGCCATCTGGGCGACCTCTTCCGCGGTCGCCCCGGCTCGTATACGCGCCTGGATGTCGCGGGGGCGGAGATGGCTCTCCACCTCGATCTCGATCTGGCCCAGGCGGGGACGATCACCGCGCACGGCGGCGCGCAGCCGCTCGTCGATCGGAAGGGTGTACTCCGTCGAGTCCGCAGCCTTCAGCACCAGCCGTGTGCCGTCATTCGAGACGGCCACGACACGCAGTTCGGGCATGGGGACCTCCCGGGTGGTGCCTGCCGACGTCACGTGCGTCGCTGCTTCCGCTCTGTCGAGTGTGGCCTGCCCGGGTGCAGCCTGCCACAACCTTGCCGGGTTGCCCGGCGTGTCGGGCACTGGCCCGGACTCGCCGTTATGGCACGGTTACCTATTCGCAACGCTGAGTGACCAACTGCCTCACCCTGTGCACGCAGTCCCCCTCCCGGCGGTCCTCGCAGGCCGCGTTCTCCCTGACAGGAGACCGATGCCCAGGGCTCGCCACAGTACTCCATTTGGGCCAAGTGCGTGGTTCGGCGCGCCGCCCGACTTCCGGGGCGCACTCCCTCGCGACTGCCCCGGACCCACCCTTTCGATCTTGCGCGTGGCGAACTTCACGCAATCACCAGAAACGGAACTTAAGGTTCTGGCCGCACGTCCCTCTAGTGCAGTCATGGAAACAGGCAGGAAAGACGGGAAGGTCCGGTGATGCGGGAAAGGTCCGAAGGCGTGGACGGGACGCCGATCCTGGACGGGAGTCCGGGCGAACCCGGCGGCGCGGAGGAGCGCGGACGGATCGACCTGAGCGTGCCGCAGGTCGCGGGCAGTGCCCTGTCGGCGGTGATCGCCGCCAAGCTGGCCTCCTCCTTCGGCGTGTACGGCACGATCCTCGGTGCCGGACTGATCAGCGTGGTCGCCACCTGCGGCGGCTCGGTCTTCCAGCACTTCTTCAAGCGCACCGGAGAGCAGTTGCGGGTCAGGCGCCCCGCCGAGCAGCCCCGGGCGGGCGGCCGGGCGGCCGTCGCCGCGAGCGGCTCGTGGCCGTCACCGCCCACCGGTGAGTTCACCCCGGGCACGGTCTACCGCGCCCGGGTCAGGGGCTGGAAGCGGCCGCTGCTCGCGGCGGCCCTGGTCTTCGGCGTCGCCATGGGCGGCATCACCGCCTACGAACTGCTCTCCGGCCACAACCTGAGCGGCGGGGGGAGCACCACGGTGAGCAACGCCCTCTCCGGCCACAGCGCGTCCTCCTCCGGCACGGACGGCTCGGACGAGGACGAGCCGGACGGCACCGGCGGGTCGCCGGACACCTCGCCCTCCCCGGCGCCGGGGGAGTCCGGCGCCACCGGCTCCGGCGACGACGCCCCGACGGCCGCCCCGTCCGGATCGCCGAGCACCGGGGCGAGCGGCGTGGCCCCGGGCAGCGGCTCCGCGGCACCGGACGGCCCGGCCTCCGGGACGACCCCGGCGCCGAGCGCCACCGACGGCGGCCAGGCCTCCGGCGACGGCGCGACCGCCGGCCCGGGCACCTCCGCTACGGCCCCAGCACCCTCCGCAAGTGATCGTTCAGAAACCGGCGATCAGGGTCCAGACGGTCTCGAAGCGCCGTGAACTCGCCGAAGCGCGGATACACCCGGGAGAGGTACCCGGCGTCCCGGGTGTGCACCTTCCCCCAGTGCGGCCGGCCCTCGTGCGCGGTGAAGACGCGCTCGGCGGCGCTGAAGTACGGCCCATAGGGCGTGCCCCGGAACATGTGGACGGCGATGTAGGCGGTGTCCCGGCCGGAGGCGGTGGAGAGGGTGATGTCGTCGGCCGGTGCGGTGCGCACCTCGACGGGGAAGCTGATCCGCAGCGGGGAGCGGTCCACCATCGCCTTCAGCTCGCGCAGCGTCTCCACCACGGCCGCGCGCGGCACCGCGTACTCCATCTCTACGAAGCGCACCCGGCGCGGTGAGGTGAAGACCTTGTACGGGATGTCGGTGTAGGTACGCGCGGAGAGCGCCCTGCTGGAGATCCGGGCCATCGGCGGCACCGCGGCGGGCGCGGCGCGCCCCATCCAGTTCGCGGCCTGGAAGACGCCGTTGGAGAGGAACTCGTCCTCGAACCAGCCCTTGAGCCGCCCGACCGGCCGCTCGGGCCCGGCGCTGCGGTTGTTGCGCTTGGTGTTGGTGTTCCCGGTGTGCGGGAACCAGTAGAACTCGAAGTGCTCGTTCTCCGCCCACAGGGCGTCGAAGTCGGCGAGGACCCGGTCCAGCGGCATCGGCTCCTCACGCGCGGTGAGCAGGAAGAGCGGCTCGACGGCGAAGGTGAGCGCGGTGACGATCCCGAGGGCGCCGAGGCCGATCCGGGCGGCGGCGAAGATCTCCGGGTGCTCGTGCGCGGAGCAGGTACGGACCGAGCCGTCCGCGGTGACCAGTTCGAGGCCCCGGATCTGGGCGGCGATCGAGGCGGAGTCGCGGCCCGTGCCGTGGGTGCCGGTGCCGGTCGCCCCCGAGACGGTCTGCTCCATGATGTCGCCCATGTTCGTCAGCGACAGCCCCTCACGCGCGAGGGCCAGGTTGAGCCGGCGCAACGGGGTGCCGGCCTCCACGGTGACGGTCATGGCTTCGCGGTCGATGTGGCGGATGCCGGTCAGCAGGTGAGGACGTATCAGCACGCCGTCGGTGGCCGCTATGGACGTGAACGAGTGCCCGGCGCCCACCGCCTTGACCGTCAGCCCGTCCTCGGCGGCGCCGCGCACCGCGTGGGCCAGTTCGTCGACCGAGGCGGGGGCGACCTCCCGCGCGGGGCGCGAAGTGACGTTTCCGCCCCAGTTACGCCATGTGCCGTTCCTGCCGCTCGCTGTGCTGCTCAACGGTCCCTCCCCGACGCGGGGCCGGCCGTGTGAGCCGGCGGTACCCGAGGAAGCCGACCGTGACCGCGACGGCCCCGGCCACCGCCGGAACCCCGTACCCCGCGCGCGCACCGGCCGTGTCGATCACCCAGCCGCCCGCGGAGGAGCCGAGCGCGATGCCGACCGCGAGCCCGGTGCTCACCCAGGACATGCCCTCGGTGAGCTGCGCGCGTGGTACGTGCTCTTCGATGAGGGACATGGTCGTGATCATCGTGGGAGCGATGGACAGACCCGCAACGAACAGCGCCACGGCCAGAAACGGCAGGCTTCCGACCAGTAGGAGGGGGATCATACTCACGGCCGTCGCGCAGACCCCCAGGAGCCAGCGGCGTTCCGGCGCTCCCGCGAAGCGCATCAGCCCGAACACCATGCCCGCCACGCACGACCCCGCCGCGTACACCGCGAGGACGAGGCTGGCGGCGGCCTTGTGACCCCGCTCCTCGGCGAAAGCGACGGTGACCACGTCGATCGACCCGAAGACCGCGCCGGTCGCGACGAACGTGGCCACGAAGACCTGGAGCCCGCGCGAGCGCAGCGCGCTGCCGCCGCCGCGCTCCGCGCGCGGGTGCGGCACCGGCTCGGTGGCCCGCTGCGAGGTCAGCCAGAAGACGCCCACCGCCAGGAAGCAGGCGGCCAGCAGCGGCCCGGCCTCGGGGAACCAGGCGGTGGACAGGCCGATGGAGAGGATCGGCCCGAAGATGAAGCAGACCTCGTCCACCACGGACTCGAAGGAGTACGCGGTGTGCAGCCGGGGGGTGCCCCGGTACAGGGCCGCCCAGCGGGCCCGGACCATCGCGCCGAGACTGGGCACGCACCCTATGCCGACGCAGCACACGAACAGCAGCCAGTCCGGCCACCGGAAGTGCGCGGTGAGCAGCAGCCCGGTCGCCGCGGTCAGCGAGACCAGCGTCGCGGGCCGCAGCACCCGCCGCTGCCCGTAGCGGTCCACCAGCCGTGAAACCTGGGGGCCGCACACCGCGGCCGCCAGCGCGATGGTGGCGGAGAGCGCGCCGGCCAGCCCGTAGCGGCCGGTGAGCTGCGACACCATGGTCACCACGCCGATGCCCATCATCGACAGCGGCATGCGGCCGAGGAAGCCCGCGGTGGAGAAGGCCGTGGAGCCGGGGGCGGCGAACAGGGCGCGGTAGGGGCTGGGCAACGGGGTCTCCGAAGGCGGATCGGCGCGGCCGAGGACGTGCGACGGCAGCTCAGTAAGGTGCGAACACAACCGATACAGCTTACCGACGGGTCGGACTCCGCGCATCCTCCAGAACTGGCCGTCGCGGCAGCCCCGGGCTGTTCCGGACGGCCCGCGCGGCACCGGCCGCGCGGGCCCCGGCACGCGGGACCCCCCCCGCCTTGCTCGTGCTGTCAGTGCGGGGTGGCAGGATCGGAGCCATGCCAGACGTGCTCGACGCCTCCCCCTACGACGCCCTGCTCCTGCTCTCCTTCGGCGGTCCGGAAGGTCCCGACGACGTGGTGCCGTTCCTGGAGAACGTGACGCGCGGGCGCGGCATCCCCACCGAACGGCTCAAGGAAGTCGGTCAGCACTACTTCCTGTTCGGCGGGGTCAGTCCGATCAACGACCAGAACCGCGCCCTGCTCGACGCCCTGCGCGAGGACTTCGCCGAGCACGGCCTGGACCTGCCCGTCTACTGGGGCAACCGCAACTGGGCGCCCTACCTCACGGACACCCTGCGCGACCTGGTCCGCGACGGCCGGCGCCGCGTCCTCGTCCTCGCCACCAGCGCCTACGCCTCCTACTCGGGCTGCCGGCAGTACCGCGAGAACCTCGCCGACGCCGTGGCCGCCCTGCGCGAGGAGGGCCTGGAGCCCCCCGCGATCGACAAGCTGCGCCACTACTTCAACCACCCCGGTTTCGTGGAGCCGATGACCGAGGGCGTGCTCCGGTCCCTGGCCGACCTCCCCGAGGAGCTGCGGGACGGCGCCCACCTCGCGTTCACGACCCACTCCATCCCGACCGCCGCCGCGGACACCTCCGGCCCGCCCGAGGCACACGGCGACGGCGGCGCGTACGTACGCCAGCACCTGGACGTGGCCCAGGTGATCGCCGACGCCGTCCGTGAGCGCACCGGCGTCGACCACCCCTGGCAGCTCGTCTACCAGTCCCGCTCCGGCGCCCCGCACATCCCGTGGCTGGAGCCGGACATCTGCGACCACCTGGAGGAGCGGCACGCGGCCGGGGCCCCGGCGGTCGTCATGGCACCGATCGGCTTCGTCTCCGACCACATGGAGGTCCTCTACGACCTCGACACCGAGGCCGAGGCGAAGGCCGGGGAGCTGGGGCTGCCGGTGCGCCGCTCGGCGACGGTCGGTGCCGACCCCCGGTTCGCCGCCGCCGTCCGCGACCTGGTCCTGGAGCGCGCCGCCGCCGAACGCGGCCGGCCGGTCACGCCGTGCGCCCTCGGCGCGCTCGGGCCCTCCCACCACCTGTGCCCGGTGAACTGCTGCCCGGCCCGCGCGCCGCGCCCCGCCGCCGCCGGCGCCGACAGCCCCTACGCCTGAGGAACGCCGTGACCGACGTGACCGACCCCGAGACCGACCCCGCGCACACCGAACTGCTCCGGATCGCCCAGGAGGCCGCCCGCCGCGCCGGCGAACTGCTGCGGGACGGGCGCCCCGCCGACCTCGCGGTCGCCGCCACCAAGTCCAGCCCGATCGACGTCGTCACCGAGATGGACATCGCGGCGGAGAAGCTGATCACCGGGCTGATCGCCGACCGGCGCCCGGACGACGGCTTCCTCGGCGAGGAGGGCGCCTCCTCGGAGGGCACCAGCGGCGTCCGCTGGGTGATCGACCCGCTCGACGGCACCGTCAACTACCTGTACGGGCTGCCCACCTGGGCCGTCTCCATCGCCGCCGAACAGGACGGCGAGACCGTCGCCGGGGTGGTCGCCGCCCCGATGCGCCAGGAGACGTACCACGCGGTGCGCGGCGGCGGGGCCTGGGCGACCGGTGCCCGGGACGGCGAGCGCCGGCTCACCTGCCGGCCCGCGCCGCCCCTGGACCAGTCCCTGGTCTCCACCGGCTTCAACTACGTCACCGAGGTCCGCGCCCACCAGGCCGACGTCGCCCAGCGGCTGATCCCGCTGCTGCGCGACATCCGGCGCGGCGGCTCGGCCGCCATCGACCTGTGCGACCTCGCGGCCGGCCGCCTCGACGGCTACTACGAGCGCGGACTGCACCCCTGGGACCTCGCCGCGGGCGACCTCATCGCCCGGGAGGCGGGCGCGCTGACCGGTGGACGCCCCGGAGAGCGCCCCGGACGGGAACTGACGGTGGCCGCCACTCCCGGCGTCTTCGGGCCCCTCCAGCGCCTCCTGGAGGACCTCGGCGCCTGGCACGACTGACCGGGCCCGCCCCGGAAAAAGCCGTACCCCGGCGCTGGATTCGCCGGGGTACAGCTCTGTGCGCTCGCGGGGCCGTTCAGAGGCTGAACACGCCTACCTCCACGCCGTGCTCGGCGGCGAGGCGGTGAAGGTCGTCCAGCTCGCCGAGTTCGACGTCGACAAGGAACTCGTCGCCCTCGTCACGGGCCCGCGAGAGGTCGGACTCGGTCGTCTTTATGCGCTGCAGAAGTCCTGTGGTGAAAGCGTCCATGCTGCGCCCCCTCGTCCTGGGTCGTGGGTCGGGTCGGTGGCACGGGGGTGTGCCGGTTCGGGAGGGGCGATCACGTCGTCACAGGTGCCCAGCGCCGCGCGGCCGGGCGGCGACGGTGCCGGACACCCACGCCCGCCCTGCGGCGAACGGTCGCTGCGCACCGCTGGTCGTGCGGTACAGGCAGAGCGTGATCGCGGGGTGTAAAGCCGTCCTCCCCCCGCTCCCTTCCGTGGAAACCTCAACCGCACGAGAAAATCCGGCATTCCCGAGCCGCACCGGCACTCGGCCCGGAACCGGGTCCCGGCCTCCCTCCCGGGCCACTTCCCGGCCTCCCTCCCGGCCTCCCTCCCGGGCCACTTCCCGGCCCGCTCCCGCCTTACCGCCGACTTATGACCGAAAAGGGCAGGATGGAGGTCAACACACCCACCGGACCCCTGGCCGCGTGCGCCCGTCTGGCGCCGCCGCGCGGGGACAGAGGAAGGACAAGCGACGTGCGCGTACTCGTCGTCGAGGACGAGCAACTGCTCGCCGATGCGGTGGCCACCGGCCTGCGCCGGGAAGCCATGGCCGTCGACGTCGTGTACGACGGAGCGGCCGCCCTGGAGCGCATCGGCGTCAACGACTACGACGTGGTCGTCCTCGACCGCGACCTCCCGCTCGTCCACGGCGACGACGTCTGCCGCAGAATCGTCGAACTCGGCATGCCCACCCGCGTGCTGATGCTCACGGCCTCCGGCGACGTCAGCGACCGGGTCGAGGGGCTGGAGATCGGCGCCGACGACTACCTGCCCAAGCCCTTCGCGTTCAGCGAGCTGATCGCGCGCGTGCGCGCCCTCGGGCGGCGCACCAGCGTACCCCTGCCGCCGGTGCTGGAGCGCGCCGGGATCAAGCTCGACCCCAACCGCCGCGAGGTCTTCCGCGACGGCAAGGAGGTGCAGCTCGCGCCCAAGGAGTTCGCCGTCCTGGAGGTCCTCATGCGCAGCGAGGGCGCGGTCGTCTCGGCCGAGCAGCTCCTGGAGAAGGCGTGGGACGAGAACACCGACCCGTTCACCAACGTCGTCCGGGTGACCGTGATGACCCTGCGCCGCAAGCTGGGCGAGCCGCCGGTGATCGTCACCGTGCCCGGCTCCGGCTACCGGATCTGATCGCCCGTGGCCGCATCACCCGCGCCTCCCCAGGCGCCGCCGAAGCCCACCTGGGACCCCCGCCCGGCCGCCCCCTTCCCGTGGCTGCGCCCGACCATCCGGATAAGGCTCACGCTGCTGTACGGCGGCATGTTCCTGATCGCCGGCATCCTGCTGCTGTCGATCATCTACCTGCTGGCGGCCCAGGCGCTGAACCCGGGCAGCGACCTGCCCTTCAAGATCACTGAGGGCAAGGTCACCAGCAGCATCTGCAACCTGCCGGACCAGGCCCCGCCCAGCGAGTTCAACACCGCGATGAACGCGTGCGTCAACGAGGAGCGCCAGCACGCCCTGGACAGCCTCCTCAGCCGCTCCCTGCTGGCCCTGCTCGGCCTCGCCGTGATCGCCTTCGCCTTCGGTTACGCCATGGCCGGCCGCGTTCTGTCGCCGCTGGGCCGCATCACCCGCACCGCACGCGCGGTGGCCGGCTCCGACCTCTCCCGCCGGATCGAGCTGGACGGCCCGGACGACGAGCTGAAGGAGCTGGCGGACACCTTCGACGACATGCTGGCCCGCCTCCAGCGGGCCTTCACCGCCCAGCAGCGCTTCGTCGGCAACGCCTCGCACGAGCTGCGCACGCCGCTGGCGATCAACCGCACGCTCCTGGAGGTGCACCTCTCCGACCCGGGCGCCCCGGCGGAGCTGCAGCAGCTCGGCAAGACCCTGCTCGCCACCAACGAGCGCAGCGAGCAGCTCGTGGAAGGGCTGCTGCTGCTGGCCCGCAGCGACAACCAGATCGTCGAGCGCAAGCCCGTCGACCTCGCCGAGGTGGCCGGCCAGGCCGTCGACCAGGTGCACGCCGAGGCGGAGGCCAAGGGCGTGCGGCTCCACGGCCGGCGCACACCCGCCGTGGTGCAGGGCAACGGCGTACTGCTGGAGCGCATCGCCCTGAACCTGGTGCAGAACGCCGTCCGGTACAACGTCACCGAGGACGGCTGGGTCGAGGTCACCACGGAGGTGGAGCACGGCCAGGCCGTCCTGGTGGTCACCAACACGGGACCCGTGGTGCCGGCGTACGAGATCGACAACCTCTTCGAGCCGTTCCGGCGGCTGCGCACCGAGCGCACGGGCAGTGACAAGGGGGTCGGCCTGGGGCTGTCCATCGCGCGTTCCGTGGCCCGCGCGCACGGCGGGCACATCTACGCCCAGCCGCGGGAGGGGGGAGGACTCGTGATGAGGGTGACCCTGCCCGTCTGAGACGGGCCGCCGATCTGAGATCATTGCGCCGATCACCTCACCGGCATCCGAGGATGTTCGCTTTTAGCGGAATTTTCGGGTTACCGCTCCGGTGCTCACCTGTGTGATCGATCACAATGGCGGATTTTCCACTCTCCACTCTCCGTGATCATGCACCCTGTCCAAAAGCCGGGAAAGTCCTGGTTTTTAGGGGTCTTGATCACGGGAAGTACACGGTGAGACGCCTTTGAAGTGCGGCATTCGGACCGTGTACGGTCCGCATCGCCATCCAACCCGAGCACTCCTGCGGTGTCCGGTTGGGTGTCGATTGAGTAACAGACCTTGATGTGAGGCAAAATCTCCGCCTCAGGTCGGGCACAAGTCCGGCCTCTCACGCGTTACGTGCGCTGGAGACACCGCGAACACCCAGAGGGGGAGAGCGACCATGGCAACCGATTACGACACTCCACGCAAGACCGACGACGACGTCGACTCGGACAGCCTGGAAGAGCTGAAGGCACGCCGGAACGACAAGTCCGCTTCGGCCGTGGACGTCGACGAGTTCGAGGCCGCGGAAGGACTCGAACTTCCCGGAGCCGACCTCTCGAACGAGGAGCTGGCGGTCCGGGTACTGCCCAAGCAGCAGGACGAGTTCACCTGCATGAGCTGCTTCCTGGTACATCACCGCAGCCAACTGGCCCGAGAGAAGAACGGCCAGCCCATCTGCCGCGACTGCGACTGAGGCGGGGTCGGCCGTGACTGGCTCGACCTCTCCCTGGAAGCGCCGCTTCGCCAAGGGCGGAGCGGACCAAGGGCCGCAGGACGGCCCGAACCGCGCGCGTGACGACGAGCGGGGCCCGGCCACCACGGACGCGGCCTCGCTCGAACCGGCGGACCACCGGGGTGACCTCCCGGCGCCGGTACCGGCCCCCGCGCCCGCTGCCCGACGCCGGGCGGCGGTGTTCCGGGACAAGGCCACCGAAGGCGTCCGCAAGGGCGGTGGCCGTGCCAAGGCCGCCCTTGCGCTCCTCGCCGACCGCGTCATCGACATCGCCCCGCGGATCCCCGTACGGGACCTGGCGGCGCTCCGCAGGCAGTTCCCCGGCCTCGGGCCCGAGGAACTGGCCGACAAGCTGGTGGCGGGGGCCACCAGAGCCACGGCGACGGTCGGCGCGGGGATCGGCGCCGCCGCGATGCTGCCCGTGCCCCCGGCCATGCCGACCGAGCTGGCCGCCGAGGTCACCGGCGTCGCCGCGATCGAGCTGAAGCTGATCGCCGAACTCCACGAGGTCTACGGCGTACGACCGCCCGGCGGCCTCTCGCAGCGCTCCACCGCCTACCTGAACTCCTGGTCGGAGGAGCGCGGCATCGACGTGACCAAACCGGCCACGCTCGGCACGGCGATGAACGGCCACATGAAGCGCCAGCTCCGCCAGCAGATCATGAAGCGGATGGTGCGCAACCTGCCGAACCTGATGCCGTTCATGGTCGGCGCCGCGGTGGGCGCCGTGATGAACCGCCGCGACACCGGCAGGCTCGCCGCCCGCATCCGGAGCGACCTGCGCAAGGCGCAGGTGCCGTGGGACGCCCTGCCCGCCCTGCCGCCCCTGGAGACCCCCGGAAACGCCCTGGAGATGGGCGACGCCCTCAAGGACCTCGCGCACCCCGAGCGGCCCGAGCCCCCCGAGGGGCACGGCGGCGGAGACGACCGCTGACCCCTGCCGGGGCGCCGCCGCCTAGCCGGCGGCCTTGGCCGCCTCGATGGCCTCGGCCAGGCGCTCCGGCTCGCGGGTCGACAGATACAGGTACGGCGTCGGGTCCTCGGGGTCGGTGACCTCCACCCGCAGCGCCGTCGGAATGTACGCGCGCAGCAGCAGGAACGCCCGGGTGTCCGCCTTGTACGTGCGCCAGGCGCGGGCCTCCTCGGCGTCCATCACCTCGGAGCCGCCCAGCGCCGTCACCGGGATCTTCGCCTCGCCCGCGATCAGCGAGTCGCCGACGACCCGGATACGGATCGCGCCGTAGGAACTGGCGGCGACCGCCGCCACGGCGGTGCCGCCGGCCAGCCCGCCGAGCATCGGCAGGGTGCCGAAGGGCAGCAGGACGATGGCGAACGCGAGACCCACCATGAAGGAGATCAGCCACCAGGAGCGGGGCGCGGTCAGGCGTTCTTCGTACGGGGCGGCGGAGAGCTGCATGGCGTCAAGCTTGGCACGGCGACGACGGGGGGCCGCGGCCAGGGCGGCCCGGGCCGGGACCGGCCGGGCACGGCGGTGGCGGGGGAGCGACGGGCGGGTAAGGTCTGCGGCTGTGAGTGGTACTTCCCCGGCTCTTCAGCCCCCCGCCGACGCCGTGCGGCCCGTCCGGCACGCCGACGCCCCCGCCCCCGGCGAACTGCTCGGCGCCCACTACGGCCAGTGCTTCGGCTGCGGCGGCGACCAGGCCCACGGACTGCACCTCCAGGCACGCGCGGGCGAGGGCGTGACGATCACCGCCGAGTTCAGCGTGCGCCCCGCCCACCAGGGCGCCCCGGGACTCGCGCACGGAGGAGTGCTGGCCAGCGCCCTGGACGAGACCCTCGGCTCGCTGAACTGGCTGCTGCGCACGATCGCGGTCACCGGCCGGCTGGAGACCGACTTCCTGCGGCCGGTGCCCGTCGGCGCCACACTGCACCTCCAGGCCGAGGTGACGGCGGTGGCGGGACGCAAGATCTACTCCACCGCGACCGGCCGGATCGGCGGCCCCGACGGCCCCGTCGCCGTCCGCGCCGACGCCCTCTTCGTCGAGGTCAAGGTCGCGCACTTCACCGACAACGGCCGCCCGGAGGAGATCCGGGCCGCGATGGACGACCCGGACCAGCTCCGCCGCGCCCGCGCCTTCGAGGTGAACCCGTGAGCCGCGCTCCGCTGGAGGTCCTGCTCCGGCGCGTCGACCCGGACGTACCGCTTCCGGCGTACGAGCACCCCGGGGACGCGGGGGCGGATCTGCGGACCACCGTCGCCCACGAGCTGGCGCCCGGTGAACGGGCCGTGCTGCCCACGGGTGTTTCCGTGGCGCTGCCCGAGGGGTACGCGGCCTTCGTGCACCCTCGTTCCGGCCTCGCGGCCCGCTTCGGTGTCGCCCTCGTGAATGCCCCGGGGACGATCGATGCCGGGTACCGTGGGGAGATCAAGGTGATCGTGGTGAATCTCGACCCGCGCGAGGCCGTGCGGTTCGAGCGCTTCGACCGGATTGCCCAACTGGTCGTCCAGCAGGTCGAGAGGGTCCGCTTCCGCCAGGTCGCGGAGCTTCCCGATTCGGCACGGGCCGAGGGGGGCTTCGGGTCCACCGGCGGACACGCCGGGGCGGGCCCGGCAAGCGGCACAAGCGGTCAGGTCGCCGAAGGCGGCCCGACGGGTGGGAATCGATACGCTTCGGTCGTATCCGACCGGGAAGGACAGTGACGTGTTCGGACGTCGCAAGAAGAGGGATGCCGCCGAGGACGCGGCCGGCGAGACCGAGCAGGTCGTCGACAGCGTCGACACCGAGGCGGACGACCGGGGCGCCCGCGTGCGGCTCGAACCCGAACCGCGGCCCGACGGACCCTGGGACAGCACCGAGGTCCGCGACCCGGCCGAGGGCCGGGTCGACCTGGGCGGCCTGTTCGTACCGGGCGTGGACGGCATGGAACTGCGTGTGGAGGTCGCGGGTGACGCGATCGTCGCGGCCACGGTCGTGCTGCGCGACAGCGCCGTACAGCTCCAGGCGTTCGCCGCACCCAAGCGCGAGGGCATCTGGGGCGAGGTGCGCGAGGAGATCGCCGCCGGCATCACCCAGCAGGGCGGCATCATCGACGAGGTCGAGGGCCCGCTCGGCTGGGAGCTGCGCGCTCAGGTGCCGGTGCAGTTGCCGGACGGCACGAGCGGCTTCCAGGTGGTGCGGTTCATCGGCGTGGACGGCCCCCGCTGGTTCCTGCGCGGGGTCATCTCCGGCCAGGGCGCGGTGCAGCCGCAGGCGGCCGGGCTGCTGGAGCAGATCTTCCGGGACACGGTCGTGGTCCGCGGCGAGGGCCCGATGGCGCCCCGCGACCCGATCGTCCTGAAGCTGCCGAACGACGCGCAGATGGTCCCCGAGAACGTCCAGCAGGAGGAGGGCTCGCGCTTCTCCGGCGGCATGGGCCAGCTCCAGCGCGGACCGGAGATCACCGAGGTCCGGTAACCGCCGTACCCGCGTGCGACGGCCGCCCCCGCGAGGCGGCTCACGCGCGAGAAAAGGGCCGCGCCCCGGGAGGGGACGCGGCCCTTCGCCATGCACGCGGCGCGCGGCCCTTCGCCATGCACGCGGCCGCACGCCCCCCACGTACGGGGCTGCGCGCCCCGCGAGCTTGCAGCCGCACGCCCCCCTCGTACGGGGCCGCACGCCCCCTTGTACGCGGCCGCACTCCCGTGACCTGCCGGGCCGTCCGACCGTCAGGGTTCCGTCAAGGACGGGCCGCCGCGCGCCCGCGGCCCGAATTGCCCGGTTCGCTCGCCGTAGGGTCGACGCTGCGCAGTCGGCGCCGACCGGAAGACAATGAGGCCATGGGACGCGGCAAGCTTCGGATCTACCTCGGTGCGGCACCGGGCGTCGGCAAGACGTACGCGATGCTCGCCGAGGCCCACCGCCGGGTGGAACGCGGTACCGACTGCGTCGTCGCCTTCGTGGAGCACCACGGCCGCCCCCGCACCGAGGTGATGCTCAGCGGCCTGGAGGAGGTTCCGCGCCGGGTACTGGAGCACCGCGGCGCCCGCTTCACCGAGATGGACCTGGACGCCGTCCTGGCCCGGCACCCCAAGGTGGCGCTCGTCGACGAGCTGGCCCACACCAATGTCCCCGGCGCGCGCAACGCCAAGCGCTGGCAGGACGTCGAGGAACTCCTCGCGGCCGGGATCGACGTGGTCTCCACCGTCAACATCCAGCACCTGGAGTCGCTCGGCGACGTAGTGGAGTCGATCACGGGCGTACGGCAGCAGGAGACCGTGCCGGACGAGGTGGTCCGGCGCGCGGACCAGATCGAGCTGGTCGACATGTCCCCGCAGGCGCTGCGCCGGCGCATGGCCCACGGCAACGTCTACCGCTCCGACAAGGTCGACGCGGCCCTCTCGAACTACTTCCGTCCCGGCAACCTCACCGCCCTGCGCGAACTGGCGCTGCTCTGGGTGGCGGACCGGGTCGACGCCTACCTGAAGCAGTACCGCAGCGACCACCGGGTCTCCAGGATCTGGGGTTCGCGCGAGCGGATCGTGGTCGGCCTGACCGGTGGTCCGGAGGGCCGCACCCTGATCCGCCGGGCCGCGCGGCTCGCGGAGAAGGGCGCGGGCGGCGAGGTGCTGGCCGTCTACATCGCCCGCAGCGACGGCCTGACCTCGGCCTCTCCGAAGGAACTGGCGGTGCAGCGCACCCTGGTGGAGGACCTCGGCGGCACCTTCCACCACGTCGTCGGCGACGACATACCCGCCGCCCTGCTCGACTTCGCCCGGGGCGTCAACGCCACCCAGATAGTCCTCGGCTCCTCCCGCCGCAAGACCTGGCAGTACGTCCTCGGCCCCGGCGTCGGCACCACCGTCGCCCGCGAGTCCGGACCCGACCTCGACGTGCACATCGTCACCCACGAGGAGGTCGCCAAGGGCCGCGGGCTGCCGGTGGCCCGCGGTGCCCGGCTGGGACGCTCCCGGAGTCTGTGGGGCTGGCTCACGGGCCTCGGCGGACCGCTGCTGCTGACCCTGTTCCTCGACAGCGTCCACCTCGGCCTCGCCAACGACGTCCTGCTCTACCTCGCGCTCACCGTCGCCGCGGCCCTGCTGGGCGGGCTCTACCCCGCGCTCGCCTCGGCCGCCGTCGGCTCCCTGCTGCTCAACTGGTTCTTCACCCCGCCGCTCAGCCGCATCACCATCTCCGACCCCAAGAACATCCTCGCCCTGGCGATCTTCGTCGGCGTCGCGGTCTCGGTCGCCTCGGTGGTGGACCTGGCGGCCCGGCGCACCCACCAGGCCGCCCGGCTGCGCGCCGAGTCCGAGATCCTCTCCTTCCTCGCCGGCGACGTGCTGCGCGGCGAGACCAGCCTTGAGGCCCTCCTGGAACGGGTCCGGGAGACCTTCGTGATGGAGTCGGCCGCCCTGCTGGAGCGGGAGAGCGAGGTGGCCCCCTGGACCTGCGCGGGCCGGGCAGGCTCCGGGCCGCCCGTCGGACGGCCCGAGGACGCGGACGTGGACATGCCCGTCGGCGACCACATGGCGCTGGCCCTGACCGGCCGGGTGCTGCCCGCCGAGGACCGCCGGGTGCTCGCCGCGTTCGCCGCGCAGGCCGCCGTCGTACTGGACCGGCGGCGGCTGCGCGAGGAGGCCGACCAGGCCCGCGCGCTGGCCGAGGGCAACCGCATCCGCACCGCCCTGCTCGCCGCCGTCAGCCACGACCTGCGCACCCCGCTCGCCGGGATCAAGGCGGCCGTCTCCAGCCTTAGGTCCGACGACGTGGCCTGGTCCGAGGAGGACGAGGCCGCGCTCCTGGAGGGCATCGAGGAGGGGGCGGACCGCCTGGACCACCTGGTGGGCAACCTGCTCGACATGTCCCGCCTGCAGACCGGCACGGTCACCCCGCTCATCCGCGAGATCGACATCGACGAAGTGGTCCCGATGGCGCTCGGCGGCGTACCCGACGCCGAGGTGGAGCTGGACATCCCCGAGACGCTGCCCATGGTCGCCGTCGACCCCGGCCTGCTGGAGCGGGCGGTCGCCAACCTGGTCGAGAACGCCGTCAAGTACAGCCCGCCCGGCACCTCCGTCCTGGTCGCCGCCAGCGCCCTGGGCGACCGCGTCGAGGTACGGACGGTGGACCGCGGGCCGGGCGTGCCCGACGAGGCCAAGGAGAGGATCTTCGAACCCTTCCAGCGGTACGGGGACGCCCCGCGCGGCGCCGGCGTCGGCCTGGGCCTGGCCGTGGCCCGCGGGTTCGCCGAGGCCATGGGCGGCACCCTGGACGCCGAGGACACCCCCGGCGGCGGCCTCACCATGGTCCTCACCCTGCGCGCGGCCCGCCCCGCCCCGCAGCTCATCGGCTCCACCGGCCCCACCGGCGCCACCACGGAAGAAAGGCCGCCCCCATGCTGAGCCCGACCGGGGACACCCCTCGGACGCCCACGCGGGTGCTCGTGATCGACGACGAACCGCAGATCGTCCGCGCCCTGGTGATCAACCTCAAGGCGCGCCACTACGCGGTCGACGCGGCCCACGACGGCGCCACCGCGCTCCAGCTCGCGGCCGCCCGGCACCCCGACGTCATCGTCCTCGACCTGGGCCTGCCCGACATGGACGGCGTGGAGGTGATCAAGGGCCTGCGGGGCTGGACCCGGGTGCCGATCCTGGTGCTCTCCGCCCGGCACTCCTCCGACGAGAAGGTCGAGGCGCTGGACGCGGGCGCCGACGACTACGTCACCAAGCCCTTCGGCATGGACGAGCTGCTGGCCCGCCTGCGGGCCGCCGTCCGCCGGGCCGAACCCGTCCCGGGCGGCGAGGACGAGGTGGTCGTGGAGACGGCGGACTTCACCGTCGACCTCGCCGCGAAGAAGGTCGGCCGGAACGGGAAGGACGTACGGCTGACGCCCACCGAGTGGCATCTGCTGGAAGTACTGGTACGCAACACCGGCCGCCTGGTCGGTCAGAAACAGCTCCTCCAGGAGGTCTGGGGGCCCTCGTACGGCACGGAGACGAACTACCTGCGGGTCTACATGGCACAACTGCGCCGCAAGCTGGAGGCGGACCCGGCCCACCCGCGGCACTTCATCACGGAGCCGGGCATGGGCTACCGGTTCGAGAGGTGATCCCTCCGGTTCCCTCCGGTTCCCTCCGGTTCCCTCCGGTTCCCTCCCGAGGGGACGCGTGGCTGTCGGCGGGTCCCGGTAGGCTTCAGACATGAGCGCTGTCCCTCGTTCCGACAAGCCGGTGGGCCGGTTCCGGCGCATGTTCGACCGGCTCTCCTCCTCGCAGGAAGACCTGGAGCGCGCGGAGCTTCGGGAGGACGCCGCCACCGCGGGCTGCACCCGCATCGGCGACTGCCGGGACCGGCAGATCGTCACGGTTACTGGTACGTTGCGCACGGTCACGCTGCGCCCGCGCGCCGGCGTCCCCGCGCTGGAGGCCGAGATGTTCGACGGCACCGCCGCTCTGGACGTCGTGTGGCTGGGCAGGCGTTCCATCGTGGGCATAGAGCCGGGGCGCAAGCTCATCGCATCGGGCCGGATCTCGATGAGCCGGGGCCGCCGGGTGCTGTTCAATCCCAAGTACGAACTGCGACCCCTCGGACGGGAGTAGCCGGTGACGTCCCTCGACAAGCCGACCGGAGACACTGAAGCGGATGACGCCCGGGCGGTGACGGAGGCCGCCCTCTTCGAAGCCTTCGGCGGCGTGCGGGGCATGGTCGAGACGGTCCTGCCGGGCCTGCTCTTCGTCACGATCTTCACGATCAACAGCGACCTGCACCTCTCGGCGATCGCGGCGCTGGCCGTCTCGCTGGTGCTGGTCGCGGTCCGCCTGGTGATGAAGGACACCGTCAAGCACGCCTTCAGCGGCGTCTTCGGTGTGGCCTTCGGCGTCGTCTTCGCGATGATGACCGACAACGCCAAGAACTTCTATCTGCCCGGCATGCTCTACACCCTCGGCCTGGCCCTGGCGTACATCGTCACCACGCTGGCCGGCGTGCCGCTGATCGGCCTGATCCTCGGCCCGGTCTTCAAGGAGAACCTCTCCTGGCGCACCCGCAACCCGGGCCGCAAGAAGGCGTACGCCAAGGCGAGCTGGGCCTGGGGTCTGATCCTGCTCGCCAAGTGCGCGGTCCTCTTCCCGCTGTACTGGTGGGCGGACACGGAGTCGCTGGGCTGGGTCCTGGTCACCCTGAAGATCCCGCCCTTCCTGCTCGCCGTCTGGCTCACCTGGGTCTTCCTCGCGAAGGCCCCCGCGCCCATCGACGTGTTCGCGGAGATGGAGGCGGCGGAGAAGGCCGAGCAGGCCGAGCAGGAGCGGGGCGAGGAGGAGCGCGCCGCCGGGCGGGACCGTACGGACGGCGTCCTCAGCGGGGCGAGGGAGCCGGCCGTCGACGACACGCCGGGGCTGGCCGCCGACGGGGAGACCGGCCCGGCGGACTCCCGCGGCGGCAGGCACCGCGGGCCCCGCAAGGGGTGACGCCGGGGGCACCGGCCTGCCCCCGGCAGGGGGAAGGGTGAACGCCTGGCATAGGGAACGGCGAACGCTGGACGGCGAACGTGGCGGAGGGGGCGACCCGGGAATTCCGGATCGCCCCCTCCGTCGTACGCCGTGCTCCTTGAACCTGTGAGCCCGTGCTCCGTGGGCCCGTGAGCCTTGAGGCGGGTGAGGCGGGTGAGGCGGGTGAGGCGGGTGAGGCGGGTGAGGCGGGTGGGGCGGGTGAGCCGGTCAGCCCGCGGTGCTGCCGCGACGGGCCGACAGCAGGTCCTCCAGTTGCTCCTCGCGGGCCTGCGCCGCCACGAACAGCAGTTCGTCGCCGGCCTCCAGGGAGTCCTCCAGGGACGGGGCCATCACGCGGGTGCCGCGGATGATGGTGACCAGGGAGGTGTCCTCGGGCCACTCCACGTCGCCGACCTGGGTGCCGGCCAGCGCCGACTCCTCCGGCAGGGTCAGCTCCACGAGGTTGGCGTCGCCGTGGCTGAAGCGCAGCAGCCGGACCAGGTCGCCGACGCTGACGGCCTCCTCGACCAGGGCGGACATCAGACGGGGGGTGGAGACGGCCACGTCGACGCCCCACGCCTCGTTGAACAGCCATTCGTTCTTCGGGTTGTTCACCCGGGCGACGACGCGCGGGACGCCGTACTCGGTCTTGGCCAGCAGGGAGACGACCAGGTTGACCTTGTCGTCGCCGGTCGCGGCGATGACGACGTTGCAGCGCTGGAGCGCCGCCTCGTCCAGGGAGGTGATCTCGCAGGCGTCGGCGAGCAGCCACTCCGCCATCGGCACGCGCTCGACCGAGATCGCGGTCGGCGCCTTGTCGATGAGCAGGACCTCGTGGCCGTTCTCCAGCAGTTCGCCGGCGATCGAACGGCCGACCGCACCGGCTCCGGCAATGGCGACCCTCATCAGTGACCGCCCTCCTCTTCGGGACCCTTGGCGAACGCCGCCTCGACCTTGTCGACCTCGTCGGTGCGCATCATCACATGCACCAGGTCGCCCTCCTGCAGCACCGTCTGCGACGTGGGCAGGATCGCCTCGCCGAGCCGGGTCACGAACGCCACGCGCACGCCGGTCTCCTCCTGGAGCCGGCTGACCTTGTGGCCGACCCAGGAGACGGCCGTGTGCACCTCGGCGAGCTGGACCCCGCCGGTCGGGTCGCGCCACAGCGGCTCGGCGCCCGAGGGCAGCAGGCGGCGCAGCATCTGGTCGGCCGTCCAGCGGACGGTGGCGACGGTGGGGATGCCCAGGCGCTGGTAGACCTCGGCGCGGCGAGGGTCGTAGATGCGGGCGGCGACGTTCTCGACGCCGAACATCTCGCGGGCCACCCGGGCGGCGATGATGTTGGAGTTGTCCCCGCTGGAGACGGCGGCGAAGGCGCCCGCCTCCTCGATGCCCGCCTCCCGCAGGGTGTCCTGGTCGAAGCCGACGCCGGTGACCCGGCGGCCGCCGAACGAGGAGCCCAGGCGACGGAAGGACGTCGGGTCCTGGTCGATCACGGCGACCGTGTGCCCCTGCTGTTCCAGGGTCTGGGCGAGAGCGGAGCCCACTCGCCCGCAGCCCATGATGACAATATGCATCGCGTCACACCGTGCTTCCGACAGGTCCGCTGACCCTCGTGGATGTCGTGCCCATGTCTCTCTTTCGGCTCACCTGGCGACGTGGCGCGGCCCATGCGGGCCCGCGGGGGAACATCATGCCGGTGACCGGCACCCCCCGTCGGTCCCGGGGCCCGGGAAGCCGGGTTCCCGGCCCGGGACCAACGTATCGGCCCCGGGTGGGGGCGGGGGAAGGGAAACCGTCAGCGGGGCTGGGCAGGTGGGAATGGCCCGCGGGAAGGGGGCGGCGGGAACGGCCCGTGGAGACGGCCCGGCGGGGACGGGCCGACGGGAGGCCGCCCGGCGGTCATCCGTCGGCGGAGGCCCGGCGGCGGCCGATGCTGCGGACGGAGGCGACGGTCAGGATGCCGAGTCCGACGAGGGCGGCGGCGGCACCGATCAGCTCTGCGGTCGCGGGCATGTGACCTCCTGGGTCGACAACGGGCGGAAGGCGGGCGGATCTTGCCGGAAACCGGTTCTCTGTCATGACCGACAGTTCTTGTCATATAGGCATGCGAACTCCGTGACTGGCCACGCGAAGCCCGCGACCTGCGCAAACCGCAGCCGAACGGCCCGCCGAATTCACCCGGAGAGCAGAGGGGAGAGCAGAGGGGAGAGGAACGAGAAGCCACTGAGGAGGGTCTGAGGAGGGTCTGGAGGCGGCGCTGCGGGGGTGGCGGGTGGGCGGCCCCCCGTTCGAACGCTTACGATCCTCTGTTGTGTCCAAACTGACCGACGTGCCCAAGCGGATCCTGATCGGGCGCGCACTGCGCAGCGACCGGCTGGGCGAGACGCTCCTGCCGAAGCGCATCGCCCTCCCCGTCTTCGCTTCCGACCCGCTGTCCTCCGTGGCGTACGCACCCGGCGAGGTGCTGCTGGTGCTCTCCATCGCGGGCGTGTCGGCGTACCACTTCAGTCCCTGGATCGCGGTCGCGGTCGTGGTGCTGATGTTCACCGTGGTCGCCTCCTACCGGCAGAACGTCCACGCCTACCCCAGCGGCGGCGGCGACTACGAGGTGGCCACCACCAACCTCGGCCCCAAGGCGGGCCTGACCGTGGCGAGCGCGCTGCTGGTCGACTACGTCCTGACCGTCGCCGTCTCCATCTCCTCCGGCATCGAGAACCTCGGCTCCGCGATCCCGTTCGTCGTCGAGCACAAGGTCCTCTGCGCCGCCGCCGTCATCCTGCTGCTGACACTGATGAACTTGCGCGGGGTCAGGGAGTCGGGCGCCCTCTTCGCCATCCCGACGTACGTCTTCGTCGCGGGCGTCTTCACCATGATCGCCTGGGGCGCCTTCCGCGGCCTCGTGCTCGGCGACGCGATGCACGCGCCGACCGCGGACTACCAGATCAAACCCGAGCACCAGGGCCTGGCCGGCTTCGCGCTGGTCTTCCTGCTCCTGCGCGCCTTCTCCTCCGGCTGTGCGGCGCTCACCGGCGTCGAGGCGATCTCCAACGGTGTACCGGCCTTCCGCAAGCCGAAGTCGAAGAACGCGGCGACCACGCTGGCCATGATGGGCCTGCTCGCCGTCACCATGTTCTGCGGAATCATCGCGCTGGCGGCCACCACCAAGGTCCGGATGGCGGAGAACCCGGCCGTCGACCTGATCCACAACGGGGTCGCGGTCGGCGCCGACTACGTGCAGAACCCGGTGATCTCCCAGGTCGCCGAAGCGGTGTTCGGCAAGGGCAGCTTCCTGTTCATCGTGCTGGCCGCCGCCACCGCCCTGGTCCTCTTCCTCGCCGCGAACACGGCGTACAACGGCTTCCCGCTGCTCGGCTCGATCCTCGCCCAGGACCGCTACCTGCCCCGCCAGCTCCACACCCGCGGCGACCGCCTCGCCTTCTCCAACGGCATCGTGCTCCTGGCCGGCGCGGCCATGCTCCTGGTGTGGATCTACGGCGCCGACTCCACCCGGCTGATCCAGCTCTACATCGTCGGCGTCTTCGTCTCCTTCACGCTCAGCCAGATCGGCATGGTCCGGCACTGGAACCGCCACCTGGCCACCGAGCGGGACCAGGCCAAGCGCCGCCACATGGTCCGCTCCCGGGCGATCAACGCCTTCGGTGCCTTCTTCACCGGCCTGGTGCTGGTCGTCGTCCTGCTCACGAAGTTCACGCACGGCGCCTGGGTCGCCCTGCTCGGCATGTGCATCTTCTTCGCCACGATGACCGCGATCCGCCGCCACTACGACCGCGTCGCCGCGGAGATCGCGGCCCCGGACACCCCCGGCGAGGACACGGTGCGGCCCTCCCGCGTCCACTCCGTCGTCCTCATCTCCAAGATCCACCGCCCGGCCCTGCGCGCCCTGTCCTACGCCAAGCTGCTGCGCTCGGGCACCCTCGAAGCGCTCAGCGTCAACGTCGACGCGACCGAGACGAAGGCGCTGCGCGACGAATGGGAGCGGCGCGGCATCGACGTACCCCTGAAGGTCCTGGACTCGCCGTACCGCGAGGTCACCCGGCCGGTCATCGAGTACGTCAAGAGCCTGCGCAAGGAGTCGCCGCGCGATGTCGTCTCGGTGATCATTCCCGAGTACGTCGTCGGCCACTGGTACGAGCACCTGCTGCACAACCAGAGCGCGCTGCGCCTCAAGGGCCGCCTGCTGTTCACCCCCGGCGTGATGGTGACCTCCGTCCCCTACCAGCTCGAATCCTCCGAGGCCGCGAAGAAG
This sequence comes from Streptomyces ziwulingensis, assembly GCF_039542605.1. Classification (NCBI taxonomy): domain Bacteria; kingdom Bacillati; phylum Actinomycetota; class Actinomycetes; order Kitasatosporales; family Streptomycetaceae; genus Streptomyces; species Streptomyces ziwulingensis. The sequence goes on along the minus strand of NZ_BAABIG010000080.1, from coordinate 2,460 downwards.
CGGGCCCGCAGGCGCCAGGACTGGAACGCGCCCGGCGCGGTCCGCCGCGGCCCCGCGGCCCACCACGACCGGACGAAGGAGTCCTCACCGTCCGCGTAGACTGGTGGGCTGTTGTCCCCACGGTTTGGAGTCACCCCGCCATGCAGGCAGAAGAGAAGAAGTCGCTGGTCGGGGAGGAGTACGAGGTCGAGATCGGCCCCGTCGCCCATGGTGGCCACTGCATCGCCCGTACGTCCGAGGGGCAGGTGCTGTTCGTGCGGCACGCGCTGCCCGGCGAGCGGGTCGTCGCCCGGGTGACCGAGGGCGAGGAGGGCGCGCGGTTCCTGCGCGCGGACGCCGTCGAGATCCTGGACGCCGCCAAGGACCGCGTCGAGGCCCCCTGTCCCTACGCCGGCCCCGGCCGCTGCGGCGGCTGCGACTGGCAGCACGCCAAGCCGGGCGCCCAGCGCCGCCTCAAGGGCGAGGTCGTCGCCGAGCAGCTCCAGCGCCTGGCCGGGCTCACGCCCGAGGAGGCCGGCTGGGACGGCACGGTGATGCCGGCCGAGGGTGACAAGCTGCCCGCCGGCCAGGTCCCGTCCTGGCGCACGCGGGTGCAGTACGCCGTCGACGTGGACGGCAACGCCGGCCTGCGCCGCCACCGCTCGCACGAGATCGAGCCGATCGAGCACTGCATGATCGCGGCGGAGGGTGTCAGCGAACTGGGCATCGAGCAGCGGGACTGGATCGGCATGGCCTCGGTGGAGGCGATCGCCGCGACGGGATCGCAGGACCGCATGGTGATCCTGGAGCCGCGGCCCGGCGCCCGGCTCCCGCTCGTCGAACTGGACAAGCCCGTCTCGGTCATGCGGGTGGAGGAGAAGGACGGCGGCGTGCACCGCGTGCACGGCCGTGCCTTCGTCCGCGAACGCGCCGACGACCGCACCTACCGCGTCGGCAGCGGCGGCTTCTGGCAGGTCCACCCGAAGGCGGCCGACACCCTCGTGCGGGCCGTCATGCAGGGCCTGTTGCCGCGCAAGGGCGACATGGCACTCGACCTGTACTGCGGCGTCGGCCTCTTCGCCGGCGCCCTGGCCGACCGCGTCGGCGACACGGGCGCGGTCCTCGGCATCGAGTCCGGCAAGCGGGCGGTGGAGGACGCGCGGCACAACCTCGCGGCGTTCGACCGCGTCCGCATCGAACAGGGCAAGGTGGAGGCCGTGCTGCCGCGCACGGGCATCTCCGAGGCGGACCTCGTGGTCCTGGACCCGCCACGAGCGGGCGCCGGAAAGAAGACGGTGCACCACCTGTCGTCCCTGGGCGCGCGAAAGATCGCATACGTGGCCTGCGACCCGGCAGCCCTGGCCCGGGACCTCGGGTACTTCCGGGACGGGGGGTATCGGGTGCGGACTCTGCGGGTGTTCGATCTGTTTCCGATGACGCATCATGTGGAGTGCGTGGCGATTCTGGAGCCTATCCCGAGGGGCGCCTGACCTGCGGTTTTGTTGCTCTACTGGGTTGCTCGACCTGTTTCCCTCCGTGCAGCGGTTCACTCGGGCGGGTCGATCCTGAGAGCTATCTGACCTGCGAGTTCGTGAGGAATGCGCTGCATCGGGGCGATGCTTCAGATGTCTCTTCGGGGATTCCTGACGCTCGGACGACGGTCGTAATGGCGTCTCTACCGAGCCTTCGCGTTAGCGGTGCCAGCGACCGCCTGGTTCCGCGTTCGCGGAGTCGAGAGCGCCGTTGATACCACCCTGGTATCATGGTCGTATGGCGATGACACTCCGACTCCCCGACGACCTTGACGCGAAGCTCACCGAGCGAGCTCGCCGGGAGGGCCGCAGTAAGCAGGAACTCGCCATCGAGGCCATCCGTGACGCCCAGAACCGGGCCGAGCTGAAGGTCGATGACGTCTTGGTCGAGCTCATGGACAGTGATGCGGAGATCCTGGACTACCTGAAGTGACCGGCGTGCGCTACATCCAGATCGACGAAATCCTGGCCATCGCCCGCACGGTCAACGGCACCGAGCACAGCGTGCGTGACATGGGCCTTATGGTGTCGGCGATTGAGAGACCTCGGACGAACGTGTTCGGAGTCGAGCTGTATCCCACGCTGCACGAGAAGGCTGCGGCGCTGCTGCACTCCGTCGCCCGCAATCACGCGCTGATAGACGGCAACAAACGCACCGCCTGGCTCGCCATGCGTGTCTTCCTGCGGTTCAACGGCGTCAGTGCCAGTAGCGTCCCGCCGCCCGTCTCCGTTGCCGGCCCGTTCGTCGAGGACGTTGCGCAGGACAACATGGATGTACCGGCCATCGCCAAGCGCCTGGCGGCCTGGTTCCCCGTTTCGTGACGTTCGACGACGTGAGGGCAGGGCACGCGCGTGCCCTGCTCAGGTCAAGCCGGAATGGGACGCTGTGTACTGGAAGGCGTGGCTCCCTTTAGACACCGTTTCTAATGGCGTGATCACTCGTTGAGTC